>JAZKZS010000038.1:0-48475 GCA_045612765.1 Acutalibacteraceae bacterium | reverse complement strand
ATTCAATCAGCAGCTGACCTTTTATATATTGCTGGAGTAGCAAATGCTGAAGGCAGCACATATTTTGTTGATGAATATATCGAATTAAGAACAAACATTGACCTTGCAGGTCATCCCTTCCCAATGATTATGTCATTAAAGGGTACTTTCAATGGTAAGGGCTATGAAGTTAAGGGTGTAAACGTTTCTGCAACCGAAACAATTAACGGCTTCTTCAGATATATTAACGGCGGTACTCTTAAAAATCTTACCGTTTCCGGTGACATCACAAGCACTTCTACTGTAACCGGTGGTATCGTTGGTTACATCGGTGGTTTAGGTGCTACAATTGAAAATTGCGTAAACAACATTAACGTTACAGGCTATACCATCGTTGGTGGTATCTGCGGTAACGCACAAGGCGATGCAAACAGAACAGGTGTTATTAACATTACCGGTTGTACAAACAATGGTAACGTTACCGTTACAGGTGTTTCAGGTGCAGTTCAGGGCGGTGGCTTCTTCGGTTATGTTTCAGGCCAAATTGCTGAACTTAACATCACCTCTTCACAAAACAACGGTACAATCCATGCAACAACTAAGGGTACATTTGGTGTTGCAGGTTTCATAGGTGTATGTAACTCACCTAAATTAACCTTCAAATACTGCATTAACGCAGGTACAGTTAAATCTACTACTGGTTTGTCAGGCTTCCTTTCACGCAACGTGGACGCTGGAAACTCAGTAAAGGTATCAGTTATCAACTCAATCAACGTTGGTAAAATTGTTGCATTGTATGATGATACAAAGGCAAAAGCAGGTCCTTTCTTCGCATACTCAGGCGCAGATATGCTTAAGGGCGAAATTCAAACAACAAATGCATTCTATCGTGCAGAAGACGTTGTTTACAGCGCAGCAGGCGACGGCGAAGAAAACCGTAACCCACGCGCTACAGCTAAAACAGCTGAAGAATTTAAAGACGGTACTGTATTAGCACTTCTTAACGAAGGCTTAAAGGTTCCCGTATTCGAACAAGGTCCTAACTATCCTATCTTGGCTGTTAAGGACGATCTAGGTGCAAGCGACACTATTATCAAAGAATTAACATTTACCGACCATCCTGGCGACGTTGCTACATACAATCAAGATCCTTCAAGATATCAAGCTGATGGATTTATACTTGACTCTGGCCCTAATGGTCAGTACATTGGTTCTTTACTTTTCAACTACGGCCGTTACAACAACAATGCTATCTTGGAACCTAAGGCTGAATATGCAAACGGCGACGGTTACGGTGTAGTTTATGCTGCAGGTCTTGGCGGTGTTCTCTCAATCCTTAACGTAAATGACATTAAGGCTGATAAATTCTACAGATTCTCTGTTGATGCTAAGGTTGTTGACATTGAACCCGAAGTAACAGTTAAGTTTGGTTTGTACAGACCTTGCGCTGATGGTGGTTCACTTGCATTCCGTGATGCTAACAACAACACCTACGACTCAGAAATCGTAGTTAAGACAGTTAGTCTTGAAAAGCTCACCGATTGGGAAACCTACACAGTTGAAATCAGCGGTGAAGAAATTCTTACCTTCTTGGACGGTTATAACTATAAGCCTAACAGATTATTCTTTGGTTTCTACTGCCCAACCTACATTAACAACAGCAAGTACACCAACAAGATTGCTATGCATCTTGACAACTTCTTAGCTGTTGAAACCTCAGTTCCTGAAGATTACGTTCCTTCTGCTAATATTCCTGCTACTGACCTTCTTAAGACTGAATTAACCGAAACCTTCGGTGAACACTTATATAACCCAATCCCCAACTGCAGCTTTGAAGACGAGCTTACAGGCGTTTGGGGCAACTTGGGCGAAGGTGTTAGCGTTCAGACTGCTACCGAAAATGATGAAGTTTACGGTAATAAGTATCTTAGAGTAGATGCATCTAAGGGCAAGGTTAAGATTGCAATTCCTGCAGCTTTAGTAACAAGCAAGAACTATACTCTTGCAGTTAGCACCAGAACAGCGGCTGATACAGAATATCAAATCTATATTGCTGCAAGTGCTGACGGCTTACCTCTTGCTGACTTTGAATTCTCAAATCAAAAGCTTATCCTTTCTAAGAATAGCGAAAACGGTGAATTTATCAGACATGGTGTATACTTCCGTAACACAATGAAGACTACTGCTCCTCAATACTTCGTTATCGAAGTTACTAAGGGCGTTCTCGATTTGGACGAAATCACTTTAACTGATAAGACTGTTACCGCTACTAACCGTAACTACTATGAAAAGGGCGGCGAAACTAAGATTAAAGTTTACGACGCAAAAGAAAAGACCGAAAAAGAAATCTCTATTCCTTTCGGCAAAACAATTTACGATATAGTGGAGGATATTAAATCATGGCTGAAATAATGATTAAAAGTAAAAAAATATCAAGTCTCATCCTTTGCTGTTTGTTAGCCTTAAGTATTGCTGTTAGCGGTGCCGGTTGTAAAAAAGAAGAACCGACCGGCAATAAAAAGCCCAGCTTTAACATTTTGACCGAAGAAGAAATTAAGGATAGGGTTGATGAAGACGTACTTGACGATATCGATCCCGATGGTTCTATCGACTTTACCGATCAAGAAGATATTGAAGAAATTGAAGTTGACCACGTTCTTTCAATTAACAATAAGAAGTCTGTTAACGATTCATTCATGGGCTTTGGCGCCGTTTACTATCCCTGGCTTTATTGGGAAGATGGCGGCGGAAGAAACTATACCGAAGAACAAAGACAAATCGAACTTGACCGTGTTGCTGAAAGCGGCACCACCTGGATTCGTTGCGTAATTTACGCTCGTCCCGAATGGTATGACAATACCACTAAAACCTGGAAATATTCAGGTGTACATTACGAAGGTCTTGTAAAATTCTTTGAAGAAATTGAAAAGCGCGGCATTGAAGTTATGCTTAACTTTGAATGGGGCGGCGCAATTCAAGCTTCTACCGCTACAAATGCATTAATCTTTGAAAATGCAACATTGGCTGCAATGGGCACTGTTGAAAACAGAGTAGCGATGTATGGCGATTTCTGTTCTTCATTTACAGCAGCTCTTAAGAAGGATGGTATTGACTGTGTTAAATACATTACCTTCTATTCAGAACCTGCAAACAGAAAAGAGCTTGGTGGTCAAGCAGATACACCCGAATTTGAAAGTGTATTCTTAAAGCATATGGTACCTCTTTACACCAGCCTTGTTAAGTCAGCTCATGACTCTTTCACAAAAGCTGGTATCCGTAAAGATTATCAGTTCATTGGTAATAACCAAAGTACTTATTTCTACCTCAATGCTATGACCTATGAACAGCTCAAGCCCTTGTATGATCCCGTAAAGGATTATCTTGATAATTTCTCATACCACTTCTATAACAGATTAGCAGTTCCTAAGGGCGCTACATACGATACTTTCAACTTCATTACCGAATCTTATGCTAACGACGTTTTGAAATACATGAACGTTAAGACAAACGATACTTGGATTGACGAAACAAACGTTATCTTTAATGGTTCAAGTGAAAGTGAATTTGTTGGCGAAAGCCAGGCTGTTGGTCCTATCTATACTCTTAGAAACGACCCCTACACTGCAACTCAGTTAGCAAACTGCTGGTTAAGCTTCCTTAACAATGGTTATAAGACCGCTACTATCTGGACTCTTACAAGCAACCTTTGGCCCGGTTCTGTTCAAAGCGGTTCTGAATTCTTGGGCGGTACATTTATGTGTGGTTTAATGCCTAACCTTATGGATAGTCAGGTTCCTTACAACACATATTACACCTACTCACTCATTTCAAGATACTGCACAAATGCTAAGGCTGTTTATGCAGGCGATAATATCGATGCATACGGTATGGCTTCATCTTGTGTTTACGACAAAGACGGCAATGTTTCTATCTTTGTTGTAAACAGCAACTTGGAAGATGTTGAATATAAGGTTAGCTTAGAATCTTCTTTAGGCTCTAAGGTATTATATCGTCATCTTTACGATCCTCAAACATTTGAAGCAAATACTGCTGCTAAGCCTATCGGCGTAGACAGAGTGCTTATCAATGTTTCTGACGGATTTGTTGATATGATTCCTGCTGGCGCTGTTGCAGTATATACAACAAGCAAGAAGTAATCGTTTTTATGGTTGGTGTAGCAATTTTAAATTGCTACACCAATCTTGAAAGAGGGCAATTATGAATTTTAATAATATTATAAAATCGGCGTTAGATGGCAATTTATTTGAAATTGTATTTTTAAACCAAAATGGCGATACAATTAAGGCATCTTCCGATTTGTTTAAAAGGACTTCAACTGATGATAAGGTGCTTGTATTTAAAAATACAGGTGTTTTTGACGGTGAAGTCTTTGTTTATATTGATAAACAAAATGATAAAAGTATTTCTTTAAAAATTGAAATTGTTAACAATTCTGATTATATTATCGAATCTGTAAAGTTCCCAATTATGCAAATGCCTTGTAAATTAAAGGGCGACGGGGGAGATTCGACAGTTTTTTGGCCTTCTATGGAAGGTACGCTTATTGAAAAAGCTGATAATAGCTTTTATACTGATGCCGCAGAAAAATTTGGCGGTGGATATACCGGTTTAACACCCGGTCCTGCTGCTATGCAGTTTATGTCACTATATTCAGATAAAGTTGGAATTTATTACGCAGCTCACGATGAAAATTCAAACGTTAAAGATTTTGAATATTACTTCAATGACGACGACACAGTTCGTTTTGAATGTAAGCATTACGTGGGCGGTATTCAGTCATATAAAATGCCATTTGATATGGTTATTAAAGAATTTGAAGGCGACTGGCAGGATGCTTCGGAAATTTACCGTAATTGGTTATATTCTTCGAATATGGCGCTTCCTGAGAAGTTGGAAAACAGAACCGATTTACCGCAATGGCTGTTAGATTCGCCTATTACACTTATTTATCCTGTAAGAGGAACAACCGATAAAGATTGTGATGCGGATATGTGCGAAAACTGTTACTATCCTTATTCTAATATTTTACCGGTTGTTGATAGTCTTGCAAATAAATTAGAAAGCCGAATGATGCCACTTATAATGCATTGGGAAGGCAGTGCCCCCTGGTCTAACCCATACATTTGGCCACCCTATGGCGACAAAGCTGATTTTGACAAGACAGTTGAAGAATTACATAAAAAAGGACATCTTATTGGTCTTTACGCAAGCGGTATAGGTTTTACCACTAAAAGTGTTAAAGACAGTAAGTATGAAAATGCTGATGCATATTTAAAGGAAGGTTGGGACGTTTGCGCTTGTCGTGACCGCAAGGGTAACGAGGTTATTGTTACTGACCTTGACTTTGTAAGAGAAGGTTATGAAGCCTGTGCATATTGCGATTTAACCAAAAATACCACCATAACCGAGGCTTTAAAAATTGCGAATGCGGGTGTTGACTATTTCCAAGCATTTGACCAAAACCTTGGCGGAACACCTCATTTTTGTTGGAGCAAGGACCACGGACATTCTCCTGCACCTGCAAAGTGGATGAACGACAGTATGGAGGATTTGTTTGTAAAAATGTATGATGCCATAAAGGCAGAAGGCAAGCAAATGCTTTTTGGTTGTGAATTAGCTGCAGCCGAGCCGATGATTAAGCATCTTCCGTTTAATGATTTACGTTGGTTTACAGCGCTTAGACAGGGCAGACCAGTGCCTGCTTATGCGTATATTTATCACGAATATACAAATAATTTTATGGGTAATCAAAATGGTCTTGAAACTATGATTGATTTCCACGCAGCACCAGATAATTTACTTTACCGTGCAGCATATTCCTTCTTAGCGGGCGATACGTTTTCTCTAACCTTGGGCGATAAGGGTAATGTTACTTGGGGTTGGAATGCACCATTTTATGACGATTTCCCTGAAACTGAGTATTTATTTGCATTTATGAATTCTGCTAATAAATGGCGCAACAGCTTTGCTAAAAAATATTTGTGCTATGGCAAGTTATTGAAAACAGCACCTGCCGATTGTGAAAAGAGCGTTTCATTCGTTACCTTGGATGGCAGAACTTTAGAGGAAGAGGTTATTCTTAACAGAAGTTTCATGGCAAGTGATGGTACTATTGCCGAATTCTTTGTAAATAGAACTTTTAACCCACAAATGTTAAGACTTAAGGCTGACGAAAATGCAAAGCTTTATAAAACACCAGATGAATTTGCCGCTGTTTCAGAAGAAATTTTACTAAATCCCGGCGAAATATGCTGTGTAATTAAATGATATTTAAAAGGTGATAAAAATGACCGAATTGTTCCGTTATACTTTTAATACTAATTCTTCAGATGACGGTATTATTTTATCCAATGATAAGGCGCTTCCAAGAATGCATAATTTTGGTGCTTGGCCTTATATGGAAGAACCCACTGAAAAATACGGCGAGGGACGTTGTGTTTTATGGAATAATTTCCTTGCAAGTGCAGTTACTTATAGTAAAAGCTTTCAAAAAAAGGATATTAACCCGTACACTAAATATATTTTAACAATTAAATTCAAAGTTATTAAACCCCTGAACGACAATGTTTTAATAGGTTTCTTCCGTTCTTCAGGTTCGTTTAATGTTTTGAACGAGGGTCCATTAAAGGGTGTTGGCCCATTCACAAAAATTGGTAGACCCTTTGTGGTTGATTATGACAGTCAAATTAAGGTTGTTGAATACCCTTGCTTTGAAACTTCGGATAAATTTAAAGAGGTTACACTTGCGGTAAACGGTGACCGCATTTTAGAAGCAATGAAGGATGATGGCGACCAAAATTATGTTTATGTCGGCATTATGAACTTTGCGCATAGGGAAGAAGAGCCTGACGATTATATTGCTATTAGTGAGGTTTCGATTTCAACCAAGCCTTCAAATATGTGCTTTGAAAAGGTTGAGTTTAATTCTATTCGTGACGACAAGCTTTCACTTTCGTTGCATTTTAACCATGGCGTTATTGGCAAAACTATTGATAATGCAGGTAAAAAATTTAAAATTTCAGGCTTTACAATTGCTGTTTGCAATACAATGAAGTTGAATATAGAGATTATTAATAGCAACACCGGTAGCACAAGCTTAATACATGGTTTTCAGCGAAAAAATATTTTTGAAGAAGTTTCTATAGTGCCTGTTTTGTTAGGCACCCTTGAAAATGGTGAAGTCGATGCCATTTATGGTGAGAACATCAAATTTTATTTATCTGACATATACCGCCAATACGTAAAGAGTAACACAACTATCCCCAAGGCGATACTTTCTTGGTTCACCTCTACCGAGGCTGAGAAGATTATGTTATTTAATGCGAAGCCTTCTAATCCGGAATTCTTGGGCTTTGGTGCGTTATATTATCCCTGGATATATTTGAAGGATAAGGACGGCAGAAACTATACTGAAGAACAAGCCGAAAAGGAATTAGACTGTTTGCAGCTTTCAGGTGTGCGCGTTGTACGTATTACTATTTTTGTCAGCAGCGACTGGTATGATTTTGAAAATAATTCTTGGAAGATAGAAGGCACCCGTTTTGAAGCAACCCTTAAATCACTTTTAGGTATTCAACAAAGGGGAATAGACATTTTACTTAATTTCGAATGGGGCAATTCTATAAACTATTCTAATAACGTTTTCGCTGACCCGAAATTAACCGGTTTTGATTTCGATAAGCAATGTGAAATGTTTGGCGAATTTATTAAAGAATTCCTTAACGTGTTAGAAGTAAGAGGTCTTTATTGTAATAAATATATTACATTCTTCTCTGAACCAGGCAGTGGTTATAAAGACGGTTTTGACAATGAAAAGGGTCAAGCGCTTCTTAATCGATATAGAAAGTGCATAGGCACCGTTCACAACGCTTTAGTGGATGCACAAATCAGAAGTAAATATAAGTTTGTGTTAGGTAATACCGCGCTTGAAACTGAAATGTGGAACACGACTTGGCACTTGTTTGCGCCCCTTTATGAAGTAATAAAGGAATATGGCGATGAATGGGGTTATCATAACTATAATAAATATAACGGCTCTGTTGTGACAAATACAGCGCTTGATTATGAAAATATGATGGCCTTTATTAATGATGATATTTTCAATAAGACCGGTGTTGATGCTAAAAACGTTTGGATTGACGAATACAATGCGACCGACCGTAACAACAGTTATTACACTTATAGAAATGCATCAGGCTGGAACGCACTTCACGTTATTGCAGGTATGGTTGCTAATATGAATATTGGCTATAAAACTGTTATGCATTGGACCTTTACAAACACCTTGTGGCTTGGCTCACACGCGACCGCCGATGATAACTGGGTTGATGGTTATCATTGTTGGGGTATGGTGCCAAATATAACAAAGGAAACCGAACCATATAATAGCTTTTATGCTTATCAAATAGTTGCATCACACGTAAACAAGGGTAAAACGTATGCAGGTGAAAACTATTCAGAAAGCGGCTTGTGCTGTTCAGCTTGTGAAAACGAAGACGGCACCTTTACAGTAATAGTTGTAAATTCAAGCATTTTTGCCAGAAAATTTGTTTTGAATTTTGAAAAGGAAATTGAAAAACAAAAATTTGACTGTTACGTTTTTGAAGCAAACAAGGATTATAGAATGAAGGGTATGAATCCTATTCGTTCTAATAAAACAATATCAAATGTAAGTAAATCTATTAAGGATACTATACCGGGAGGATCTGTTGTAGTATACACGACTAAAAGGAAGTAGGAGTAATAATGTCCATAACCTATCTTGAAAACGAAAGATTGTTTTCATTACAAACCAAAAATTCTTCTTACATCTTTGGAATATATGAAGAAAACCCAAATTATAAGGATTCAACTAAGAGATTAGCGCTCAGAAGTCTTTTTTGGGGTAAAAAGGTTAATAGATTAGAAGATTTTGTTCGTCCGTTTAATTGGTATATTAATGGTTGCAATGACGGTGGTAAGCAATCTCACGAACGATTTGCAAGTGAGTTTGTAGGCGACGGTGGTATGTTTTATAGCGAGCCTACCTTACGTGTTGAATTTGCTGATGGTGTAAGAGATTTATTTTTAAATTACGCTTCACATAAAATCGATGACAACACTTTAATAATTACCATGCGTGAGATTTCGTATGATATCGAAGTGGATTTATACTATAAGGTTTTTGAAGAGCTTGATATGATTGTGCGCAATTGTGTTATAAAGAACACAGGTAATAGCAATATTAAGCTTGAAAAAGCTTTTTCAGCTACTGCTAATATCCCTTACGGCGATAAATATTATCTCACCTCAATGGATAGCAAATGGACACACGAATATGACCTACACCATACCGAAATTACCAAGGTTAGAAGTGTTATACAAAGCCTTGGTGGTGTTTCTAATTCGCAAAATTATCCTTATTTTGCTATTGATAACGGCAATGCCACCGATACATGCGGTGAAGTATGGTACGGCACACTTGCTTGGAGCGGTAATACCAAAATCACAGTTGAAAAAGACGTTATGGAACAGGTACGTGTGACAGGCGGTATCAGCGATGATGATTTTGTGTGGGTTTTGGCACCTGGTGAAACCTTTAAAACACCTGAATTTGTTTTGGGCTTTGTTAGCGGCGGCTTTAATGAGGCCACAGCAAATATGCAAAAATACGTACAGCAAAGCCGAGTACCATCTTACTGGAAGGATAAAGTAACACCTATACTTTACAACGGTTGGACCTGTTTCCAATTCGATATCGACGAAAAGAAGCTTATTCCCGTTGCTGAAAAAGCAGCTGCAATAGGTGCTGAATTCTTTGTTGTTGACGACGGTTGGATGGAAAACCGAAACGATTCGTCTGCAGGTTTGGGCGACTGGAAAATTGACAAGAAAAAATTCCCTAACGGCTTTGCACCGTTAATTAAAAAGGTTAACGACCTTGGTATGAAGTTTGGCCTTTGGGTTGAACCTGAAATGGTAACAAGGGATAGCGATTTATTTAAAAATCACCCTGAATGGGTAATGAGCTTTCCTACACGTGAATATGAAGAAAGTCGCCAACAGTTAGTGCTTAATTTAGCGCTTGACGAGGTTAAGGCTTATGTTATAAATTTGCTTGATGACTTGCTTAAAAATAACAATATTGAATATCTTAAATGGGATATGAACCGTTATATTTCTCAGGCAAGCTATCCTAATGCGCCTTTCGACGAGCAAAGGGCAGTTTGGGTAAAGTACGTTAATAATTTGTATGACGTATTTAGACATTTAAAAGAACAATATCCAAACGTGTTCTTTGAAAATTGTGCTTCGGGCGGTTTAAGAGCTGATATAGAAACTTTAAAATACAGCGACCGCATAAACTATTCGGACAATCACGACCCTGTAGATTCATTGTATATGCGTGAAGGTCTATTAAAGGTTTGTCCACCAAGCTATATTGGCGGTTCAGGACATATTAGTGCAAATGGCAGCGGTTTTAACCGCCGTGAATGTCCGCTTGAATTTAAGGCGTTGTTAGGTGTTACCGGCTCTCTCGGTATATCGGTTAATTTGTTAACCGCTACCGATGAACAGCTTGAAGAAATTGCAAAGTACGTAAGTCTTGCAAAGGAATTACGTAATACAATTCAGCTTGGTACAGGCTATAAGCTTCGTTCAATTTATAATGATAATAGCTGGTGTCAGGAATACGTTTCACAAGACGGAAACGAAGTTTTGGTGTTTATATTTGCACCTCAGTTAAAGTTTACATATTGCTATCCAAGCCTTAAATTGTTTGGTTTAGATAAGGACGCTTTATATAGTATTGACGACCAATACGTTATGAGCGGCGAAGGTTTAATGAATCGTGGCTTAGATTCTAAGGTTTATGGTCTTGGTAATATGGTTGCAAAATTAATTAAAATTAGGAAGATTTAAATGAAATATCCATTAAATTTTGGCAATATTATTGACGTTACTAAAGCGCCATATTTTGCCGATAACACAGGTAAGGTTGATTGCACTGCAGTATTACGTCAGGTTTTTGACGATTTGTTGGAACGTGAGGTAAAGGGAGTAAAAGAAACCGCAGAAAAGCTTTATACACTTGGTGAAAACGATGTGTATATTGGCTTCGAATCAAGAATTGAAAATAATTTAGTGCGTGTAATTTTTCCTGAATTCGTGCCCGATGCAAGAATTATTTATTTCCCTAAGGGAACCTATCTTGTAAGTGATACGATTACATATACTAAGGATAACGTTAAGAATATATTTGATTCAAAGCCCGGTTATGAAATGACGCGTGGGATTCATTTAATGGGTGAAGATAAAAACGAAACAATTATTAAGCTTGCAGATAACTGCAAGGGCTTTGAGAAAGGCGCAAAAAAGCCTGTTATAAGCTATGCTAATGCCGAAGGATGCCTTGAAAAAGAAACCTCTAACGTGTCACAGCTTAACACCTTAATTGATTTAACAATCGATTGCGGTAGCGGTAACGACGGTGCAGTTGGTTTTAGGTTTATTGCCAATAATTCGGGCAGAATTGAAAACGTTTCGGTTGTATCAGCAGGGGCGGATACTGCCATTCAGCTTGCTTGTGGCTCTGAAGGGGTATTCCGCGATATTGATATTAACGGCTTTGAAACGGGTATTTATTCTTACAGAGATTCTCTTTGCGCTATAGAAGATATCAGGCTTTCAAATATAAGCAAAAATCCGCTTAATATTGGTAGCGGTGCGATAGTTATTCGCGATATTCATACTGATAATGACGAAAAGTACAATTTTGTTAACGGTTATGGCACTTATGTTGTGTTTGACGAATGCAAAGAGATTGAACCTTTTGAAAATATTGTTAACTTCGTTGATAAAGATGGTAAAATATATGCCGATAATATTGTAACATATGGGAAAATTGAAATTCCAAATTGTACAATTCCACTTTGTAATGCAAATAACGACAGCTTTGCCGTTGTAGAAGATTTCGGTGCTATTGCTGACGGCAAACATGATTGTACAGCCGCTATACAAAACGCTTTAAATAGCGGCAAGGAAATAATTTATTTCACAGGCGGTCATTATTTAGTTGACGGAAATATTACAATACCCAAAACTGTTAAGAAGATTGATTTTATGTTCTGCGACTTTTTTGCGGGCGAAAAATTAATTAAGGGTGACGTTTCTGAATTATTTACCGTAGCCGAGGATTGCGACGAGCCATTGTTTATGGAACATTTGTATACCTTTGAGCAGTTTTATGGTCACTTCCGTTTAATTTGTCATGCTGCAAAGCGTGATATGGTTCTTAAGGATTTACACACCCAAACTGCCGCTATGTATTATAACACGGTTGAAGGCAGTAAAATTTATCTTGATAACTGTGCTTGTACGGTTGGTACCTATTCTAACGACTGTATTATAGCCAGAAAGGGTTACGCACCCGAATATTGCAGTATGATTCCTTATGAATTCCACGGTCAAAAGGTAATTGCGTGGAATCTTAATCCCGAACGTGCTGACGTTGAGGTGCTTAACGACAATTCGGAGTTTGTATGCTTTGGGTTTAAGGTAGAGGGCCCCGGTAACGCAATTAAAACTGTTAACGGTGGCATAACAAAGGTATTTGTTTTTTCCTGCGGAATTGGCGATATTACTGCCAAAAATCCTTTGTTTGAAAATAAAGATTCAAGTGTTGTGCTTTTAAACGGCAAGATTTTTGGTGTTTGGGACACCTTGGATTACAATTTAATTTTAGAATCAAACCATAGTGGTGAGATTAAGAGGGTTTATAAAAAGGAATTACCCGTAATAACAGGTTACAGGGTAAATTATACCCTGTTTGAGCAATAAAAGTTAGGTGAATTTAGTATGCAAACAGTAAAAAGCTTTGATATTTTTAAAGACGTTACAGCCTTTGCTGAATTAGACGACGGCAATAGATATCCTTTAGAACTTAAAAATGTTACAGAGGATATAGTAGAATTTGCAGATGATAATATTGGTATAAGCTTAAAAGCAACTATTGAAAAGTTTAATAATTGTAAGTTTTTGCGTTATGCTTCTACCTTTGTTCCTAAAAATTTGGGCGAAACAATGGGTAGAAATCATTACAATTATGAATGCTCGGTTGGTTTGCATATTAAAGGTATTTCTGGCCTTACAAGCTTTGTTGCTACGTATAACAAAAGCGAATTTTGGGTGCATCCGTTTTTTGGCAAGCTTTGTGAATTACCGGCCTTTACCCAAACAATTTTAGCTAAAAGAGACCATGATTATCAGTTTCTTACCACCGTTTGCGATACGGAATTTGTATCAACCATAAAAGGCTTTGAGGACGGCTTCGACGTATATGTTTGGAATAACTGTCTGCCTAACGAGGTTGATACCATTGCGCTTGTTTGGGGCGAAGGTAATGATGCATATTCTTTGCCTTTCGAGGTTAATAAGGAAACCTTTAGCATATTAGGCAAAGAACCTGTTATGCGTACCGACAAAAAATATCCCGATGTTTTTGAATATCTTGGTTGGTGTAGCTGGGATGCCTTCCATATGGAAGTTACCCATGAAGATTTAATTACTAAAGCACAGGAATTTAAGAATAAGGAAATTCCTGTTCGTTGGGCAATTTTGGATGATATGTGGGGGGATGTACCTAATAACAATATTCCTTCAATGCATTCACGTGAGCTTGACAGCTTTGAAGCAGCACCTGACCGTTTTCCTAAAGGATTAAAGGGAATAGTAACCGAATTAAAGGAAGATTATAACCTACAGGTTGGCTTATGGCATCCCGCAACAGGTTATTGGCATGGCATAAACCCTAATTCTTCACTTGCGAAGGAATATGCAGAATTTTTATATTGGTGTACCAATAATCAGCTTATCCCACGTTATGAAGAGGATAAAATCACCGAATATTACGACCGTCAGCATGGTTTCTATAAAGACTGCGGAATTGACTTTATGAAGGTGGATTATCAGTCACATTTCCGCTGGTATGAAAAAATGGCAATGCCGATCGGTAAAGCGGCAACTAACTTCCATAAGGCTGTAGAAAAAGCAAGCGACAAATATTTTAATGGTCAGCTTATAAACTGTATGGGTATGGCAACCGAAAACTTTTGGAACAGAAAAAGCGCGGTTTGTCGTTTTAGCGGCGACTTTATGCCCGAAAATCGCAAGTGGTTTGCAGGTCATATAATGCAGTGTAGCTATAATTCTATTGTTCAAGGCAGTGTGTATTACGGTGACTGGGATATGTGGTGGACCGATGATACACAGGCTATGAAAAACTCGGTCATTAAGTCAATGAGTGGTGGCCCGATATATGTAAGTGACACACTTGATAGAAGTGTTAAAGAGGTTATTATGCCTACTGTTTATAGTGACGGTAGAATTATTCGCCTTAATACTCCTGCACAGCCGTCACCCGACTGTTTGTTTTCTGATGCACGTGAAAGCGGAAAAGCCTTTAAGCTTTTCAATACACACAACGAAAACGGTATACTTGCGGTATTTAATATTGATAAGGATGAAAAAGAGGTTACTGCGACTATATCTGCTAAGGATATGCGCATTGACGAAGCTAAGGAATATTGTGTTTACGATTGGTTTAATAAAAAGGCATTTAAGCTTAGCGGTAGCGAAGGCTTTGATTTAAGCCTTAAAAATTATGACGATTTTAGGCTTTATCTTTTTGTTCCTATTAAAAACGGAAAGGCAGTAGTTGGCCTTAAGGATAAGTATATGTCGGTGGCAACCTTTGAAGAATTGTCTAATGGAGAAATCAAAGCATTTGACCAAGGCGAAATACTTGTTTTTAGCGCCGATGAATTAGATTATATATAACTATTGTGAGGTGTTACAAAAATGAACAAAAATTTATACAATTACATACTTAATAAAGAACACCACCAGTTTCGCCACACAGTTCAGTGGGATTTAGCAAGCGAATATGCTAAAAAAGGCTTAACCCCAATTGAACGTATGGCTGACCGCTTTACAAAGCTTTGTGCTGAAGAAAAAGCAGTAATTTTAGAGGGTGAACAAATTGTATTTTTGCGCACAGTTTCAAACCTTCCTGCAATTTTCACTGACAGCGAATGGGAAGAAATTAAAGCAAAGCATTATATTCACGAATTAGGCTTTATGTCCAATTTGTCACCCAACTATTATGATACAATAGCAACCGGCTTGCTTAAAAAGCGTGAAACTGCCGACGAATATGGCCAAAAGGCAATTGATAATATTATTGCGCTTTCGGATAAGTATTTGGAAGAGGCTAGAAAACAGGGAAGAGAAGATTTGGTAGAGGTATTAACACAGGTGCCACGTTACCCTGCACGTAATTTCCGTGAAGCGTTGCAGTTCTTCCGTATTTTGCATTTTTCACTTTGGCTTGAAGGTAACTATCACAACACCGTTGGTCGCTTTGACAGATATATGTATCCATACCTTAAGGCTGATATGGATAAGGGTATTTACACCTTTGAAACTGCGCTTGAGCTTTTAGAGGACTTTTTCTTGTCATTCAATAAGGACAGTGATATTTACATCGGTGTTCAGCAGGGCGACAATGGCCAAAGTATGATGCTTGGCGGTATTGATGAAAACGGTAACGATATTTACAATACCTTGTCAGAGCTTTGCTTAAAGGCTTCCTGCAACAATAAAATGATAGACCCTAAAATTAATTTAAGGGTTTCAAAAAACACCCCAGCTGAAAGATATACCGAAGCCACAAAGCTTACTAAGGCAGGTCTTGGCTTCCCTCAATATTCAAACGACGACCTTGTTATTCCCGCGCTTGTTGATATGGGTTATGATTATAAGGATGCGGTGAATTACACCGTTGCGGCTTGTTGGGAATTTATTATTCCAAACATTGGTGCTGACGTTGCTAATATTGGCGCTATGTCTTATCCAAAGGCGGTTGACATTGCTTTACACAACAGCCTTGAAAAAGCACAAAGCTATGAAGAATTTTATGGTTTTGTAATGGAAGAAATTAAGAAGGAATGTGACAGCATTTGCAGCGGCATTAAGGATTTATGGTTTATACCATCCCCTTTTATGAACGTGCTTATGGATTGTGATATTTATAACGGCGGTAAGTATAATAACTTTGGTATTCACGGCACCGGTATTGCAACCGCTGCCGACAGTCTTGCCGCAATTAAAAAGTATGTTTTTGAAGAAAAGAGCATTGAAAAGGCTGAATTAATTAAGGCTATTGATGAAAACTTTGCAAACAGCCCCGAATTATTACATAAGTTACGCTACGAAACCCCAAAGCTTGGCAATAACGACGACTTTGTTGACAGCATTGCTACTGAGCTTTTGGATACATTTGGTGACGCATTAAAGGGCAAAACAAATTGCCGTGGTGGTATTTTCAGGGCAGGTACAGGCAGTGCTATGTTTTATTTGTGGCACGCTAATGAAATCGGCGCCTCAGCCGACGGCAGACGCGAAAAGGAACCATTTGGTACTAACTATTCAATTTCACTTTTTGCGAATGTAAAGGGTCCTGTATCGGTTATTGCTTCAATGACAAAGCAGCATTTTAAAAACGCTATGAACGGGGGCCCCTTAACACTTGAATTCCACCAAAGCATTTTTGCTGACGACGACGGAATAGAAAAGGTAGGTCTTTTGGTTAAAAACTTTATTGACCGTGGCGGCCACCAATTACAGCTTAACACAGTTAACCTTGAAAAAATGTTAGACGCGCAAAAGCATCCTGAAAATTACAAGCAGTTGGTTGTTAGAATTTGGGGTTGGAGCGCATACTTTGTTGAGCTTGATAAAGAATATCAAGACCACGTTATTGCAAGACAAGCTTATACAGTGTAAAGGGAGAATAAAATGGATCAACTATCTAAAAACACAGTTAGTGCTAAAAACCAACTAAAAAGCAGTGATTTTATTAAGTTCACCGATGCCGAAAACCAAGGGCCTCGTGTAATGTTTTTAGGAAATTCAATTACACTTCACGGTGTGAAGGAGGATATAGGATGGCATAATGCTTGGGGTATGGCAGCATCAGCTGAAGAAAAAGACTATGTACATATTTTAATGTCTTATATTCGCGAAAAGGTTTCAGACCCTGCATTTTGTATATGCCAAGGCGCAAAATGGGAAGTTCATTACAAGGAAGAAATTGATTTTTATGATCAGTTTGCTTCGGCACGTGATTTTGGTGCTGATTTAATTATTGTAAGACTTATCGAAAATTGTGCCGGTAAGGATTTTGACGGCGATAAATTTAAGAAAGAATTAATGCAGTTTATCAAATATTTATCACCCGAAAAAACACCTAAATTAATATTCACTACATCATTCTGGAAGCATCCCGGTGACAAATTTATTGAAGAATTAGCTAATGAAAATAATAGTCCGCTAGTTAAGCTTGGTGATTTGGGTGATACAAAGGAAATGATGGCCATTGGCCTTTTCGAACATGAAGGTGTATCTATCCATCCCGGTGATAAGGGAATGCAGGCGATTGCTGATAGGATATATGATGCTTTAAAAGAAATAATTTAAGGTGAAACTTATGTTGAACGAATTAAAAATTAAAAACCCCGAATTAAGCTTATATGACGTTAATTCAAATGAATTCGCAAAATATGGCAGAATTATTAATGGATTGGATATTGCCGAAATAGTAACTGAAGCAAAAAAAATCGAAAATCCTAAAAGTGGTTCAGCGTATTTACCAAGTGTTGAAGCTTTTGAAAAGCTTGATATTGCAGGCAAAATGAAAATTCAATTTTTTGGTGAAATGAAAATACAGGTTGGATATTGTTGGGGTCGAAATAATATTTTCGGTGCAACCGAATGGCATACATCTAGTGAAATTAATATTGCAATAACCGACCTAGTAATTATTGTTGGCAATTTGTGGGATGTTAAGGAAAACAAAATTGATACTTCAGAATTTAAAGCATTCTATGTACCTGCGGGTACGGTATTGGAATGTTATGCTACAACCCTTCATTATTCACCCTGCAGTGTAAGTGACGACGGCTTTGGCTGGGTAGTTGTACTTCCTAAGGGTACAAACACCCCGCTTGACGGCGAATATGATGATAAGCTTTTATGGGCTAAAAACAAATGGTTAATTTCCCATAACGAAAATACCGAACTTGTACAAGACGGTGCCGTTGCCGGTGTTAGTGGCATAAATTTTGAAGTCAAGTTTTAGATTTTAGTGGGGGAGAATATTGTGGAAAAAAGCAAAAAGTCTTTAATAATCATTATTGTTAGTGTTGTGGTTGCGGCAGCCCTAATTGCTACTGGTATATTGGTTTTGCCGGGTATTATTTCAAAAGATAATACCGATGTTAACGCTAATGAAAATAATACTAATGTTAATAGTAATCAAGATGATTTTAACAATATTTCGGTTGTACCTAATACTAATTCAAACAGTTCAGATAATAAATTGCCAACCGAGTCAAATTCGAATGTGTCTTCAACCGAAAAAACTGAGGATATTAAAATAACCAAGGTTTATAACTTCAAATTAGATTGGAAAACGCCTGAATTTGAAAAAAAGGTTTTTAACGATACAAAAAACGGCAACACGTTGCCTTACAGATTTGTTGCACCTAAAAATTACAGCGCTTCAAAGAAATATCCTGTAGTTTTATTTTTGCACGGCGCAGGTGAAATGGGCACCGACAACGAGAAACATATTAATAACGCTAAGAAAATGTTTGAATATAACGCTGATTTTCTTTCACAAGCGTTTGTTATATGCCCACAAACAAACGAATGGTGGGATATTGATAGAAATGCATCAGGCGACAAAAAAGGTATGCTTGGCAGCGTTTTAAATTTGTTAGAGGAATTGTCAAAAAACTATTCGTTTGATAATGACCGTATTTATGTAACAGGTCTTTCAATGGGTGGCTATGCAACATGGGATTTGTTACAAGAACATGGGGATATATTTGCCGCCGGTATGCCGATTTGTGGCGGCGGTAATGCAAATATGGCTAAAAAACTAACCCAGATACCAATAAGAATTTATCACAGCGCCGACGACCCGACCGTATCGGTTACACAGTCGCGTAATATGTATAATGCAATTGTTGCTTCGGGCGGCAAAAAAGCAAAATATATTGAACTTGACGGTTTGGGTCATAATTGTTGGGACTATGCATTTTCTGATAGGGATGCATTTTGTTGGATGTTTGCTCAAAATAAAGCGAAAAATTCAACCGGAGCCTACCAATTTACACCATATTTTAGGGTTGTCGACTCCAATGGTAATAACATAATTACCGATAGCGACGTTGAAATGCTTTATTATGGTAGCGGTTACGAGGGTGATAAATATGTAGTCACCGTTAATATTACCTTGACGAACAATGGTCAAACTAAAATTAATAACGCATATAAGGCCGCAAAATCAAAGGAATTTACAGTTTATTGGTGCGACCAAAAGTTATACTCTTATTCTACAAACATTTTAATTGATAACAATACATTTGTTATTGAAGGAATATTTGATGAAAGCTCTGCATCTATTTTTTACAAAACAGTTAAAATTAGTTGTGATATGGCAAAAGATAGAAAATAATTTTTTGTGAATAAGAAAGAATGAAATTTGATTTATGACTGGTATAATTTTTGACATTAAAGAAATGGCGGTGCACGACGGCCCTGGAATTAGAACAACGGTATTTTTTAAGGGCTGTCCGCTTCGTTGTGTTTGGTGTCATAATCCCGAAGGCTTGTCTTTCAAGCCACAGCTTATGTATAAGCATATACGGTGCATTAATTGTAAAAACTGTCAAAGGGAATGTTCGCATGAGGAATGTCGACCCTTTGGTAGATGCATTCATGCCTGTCCTGAAAACTGTCTTGAAATAGCAGGTAGAGAGGTTACGGCAAAAGAACTTGCGACCGAACTTAAGGCTTCGGCTGAGGTTTTAGGTGACAGCTTTGGCGGTTTTACTTTTTCTGGTGGCGAACCATTAGCACAGCCTGAATTTCTTTTACAGCTTATTGAAGAGTTAAAGGGCTTTCACCTTTGTATAGAAACAAGTGGCTTTGTAGATAGTGAAGTATTTAAAAGGGTTATTGATAAGTTAGACCTTATAATTATGGATATTAAACTTGCCGACAGTAACCTGCATAAAAAATACACCGGTGTTAGTAATGAACTAATACTTAAAAATTTCGAAATATTAAAAAATAGTGGCAAGCCCTATATTATTCGAACACCTTTAATTCCAAACATTACCGATAATCGAAAAAATTTAGATGACATTAAAACGATAATTGGTGACAGCGTATGGGAGAAGCTCCCCTATAATATAATGGCGGGTGCTAAATACAAAATGCTTGGTATGGAATTTATCCTGTGATTAGTTTTGATAAATAGAGCTTATTTAGAGGTTACAAAAATGAAAAGTTTTAACAATGTGTTAATTTTAGGGGATAGTTATTCTACATTCGGTGGTTATATTCCCGAAAAATACGAAGCGTACTATTCCGAAACAAGCGAAAAGAGTGCCCTTCATAATGTTGAGCATACTTGGTGGCATAGTCTTTTTGCAGAAACAAAATCAAACCTTGTTCATAATAACAGTTGGTCTGGTTCAACAATATGCTACACCGGTTATGGTAATTATGACTGTTCACAAACTAATTCATTTATTTTTAGATTGAATGAACTTGCTGAAAAAGGCTTTTTTCAAAAAAATGAAATTAATACAATATTTGTTTTTGGCGGTACGAACGATAATTGGGCTAATTCACCCCTTGGCGAATTACAATATGAAAATTGGCAAAAGGAAGATTTGTATAAGTTTTTTCCGGCTATTTGCTATCTTATAAACAGATTAAAAGAGCTTGTGCCAAATGCCGAGATTTATTGGCTTATTAATACACATTTAAAGCCCGAAGTGGTTGAGGCTATGCAAACTGCTTGCAAATATTACAATATTGATTGCATTAGGTTTAAAAACATTGAAAAGGAAGAAGGCCACCCTACTGTAAAGGGAATGCAGGATATTAAAAACGAAATTTTAGAATATGTAGGTTAAAACTTTAAGTATTAAAAGTTTTAAGTAATATTTTTTCGCGTTAAGTGGTGATAATTTGGTTGGCATTTTGCTAGATTCAAAATACTCCGAAAGTCTTTGGTGTAAAAGCTTGTATGAAAGTCTTATCGAAAGACTCCGTCACAAAAGAATACCGTTTTGTTCGGTTTTCGACAGTATAGATGCTGATTTAGACGCTATTTTTATTATTGCGTCCGACCGAGAATGGACAATTTCTGCAATTACACAACTAAATCAAAACGGTATTAAGCCTATTTTAATATGTAATCAGTCCGAAAATCTTTTGGGTTGTATATATAGCTGTGTTTGTTCTGATATAAACGCTTCTATGAAAAATCTTCTTGATACATTGCGTACGAAGGATAAAAGCCGTGTTGCGCTTTATGGAATCAATAGGGAATCTATCGCTGATATAAGTCGAGTGGATAGCTTATTTAATTGGCGCGGTCAATATTTTGAAAAGATGCAAATTTTCAATAATGATACTTCCTTGCAAGGCTGTTTTGAGGAATTTTTTGAATATATTGATGAGTTTGATGCCGCGATATGCGCAAATGATTTTGCGGCAGTTTCTTTGGTGCGAAAGCTAGAAGAAAAGGCTCCGGAAAAACTAAATGATTTTTATATTATAAGTTGCGCAAAAACTCAAATATCCAACTATTACAGTGATCATATTTTATCTCTTAATATGAACTTTGACCAATATGGCAAAGCAGCGGTATATGTTTACAATGCCTTGAAAAAGCATACTTATCTTTCTGAAATGACGGTAAAGGTGTTATGGTCACTTGAAGAAAGTAATTTCGTTTCTGATTTAAAAAATATCCATTTAGAGCTTAAATCAAGTGAAGATTCTTTTTATGAGGATAAAGAATTGGCCGAAATGCTTATCGTGGATAAGATTTTAAAATCGACTGACAATATCGAAAAAAAGATTATAGAATGTTTGCTTAATAAGAACACAATAGAACAAATCGCTGAAAAATGCTTTTTGACTGTCGGCGGTGTTAAATATAGAATTAATAAAATGCTAGCTGAAAGTGGTGCAAATAGCCGCGAAGAGATGGTTTCGTTACTGAAGAAATATATTTATCGGGTGGGTTGAGGCTATGATTAAATATGGAATTATAGGAGCTGGTTGGCGTAGTGAATTTTACCTTAGAATCGCAAACTTGTTACCCGATGTTTTTTGTGCTTCTGGTATATATATTCGTAATGCTGAAAAACGAAAAGAATTTTCTAAAAAATATAATGTAGCAATATATGAAAATTTAGAAGATTTATTAAAGTGCGATTTTGATTTTATAGTTTCTTGTGTTAATAAAGACAGTATTGCCGGAACCGCACAAATGCTGTCGGATAAGGGTGTTTTTGTTTTAACCGAAACACCCGTTACGGTTGAAAATTTAAACGGCAAAATTCAGGTGGCCGAGCAATTCCACCTAATGCCCAGAAACCAAGCTTATAAAAAAATAATTGAAAGCGGAATTTTGGGCGAAGTGCACCAGGTACAGCTTTCCTGCTGTCACGATTATCACGCGGCAAGCCTTATTAGATATTTTCTTAATATTAATGATGAAATTCCTCAAAAAAATACAATATTTCTTGGGGACAAGGTTTTTCGTTATAATAGCCGTGGCGGATATATGGAGCCTGTTTTGGTAAATTCTGAGCAAAAAATCACCGTTTTTGATTTTGGCGGCAAAACGGCGGTATTTGATTTTAATTTTGAACAGTATTTTTCTGATATTAGGGCTTCTAGAATTGTTATTAGAGGTACAAGGGGCGAAATTGTAAACAATACCTGTACCTATTTAAAGGATGGTTTGCCGCACACCTTTGAAATAACAAGAAATTTCTTTGGTTCAGAAGAAAGCCTTGATGGTTTTTCACTTTTAAACATTGTTGCAAATGGTGAGGTTTTGTACGCTAATCCTTTTAAGTATGCTCGCCTCTCGGATGAGGAAATAGCAATTGCTACCTGCCTTTTGAAAATGAAGGATTACATCCAAACCGGAAATGAATTTTATAGTACTAATTCTGCTTTTATTGACTATAATTTAATGCTTAAATAAATCTTAACAACAAAATTATGTATTTTTTTACAGGTTTTTTTATCTTTTACGTAATAGTTAAAAGATGTAAAATATAAAAGAAATAATATGATTGGAGTTTTGGCTATGAGTAATGTAAATGCAAAAAAACATAAACAAATTATCCCTACCTACATACCCAAAAAGGCAAATGATTTACCCATGTTTTTTGAAAACAAGCCTTATCAAGGCGCTTCGGGTAGACTTTATCCTATTCCTTATTCCGACGGTATTACCGATGAAAAGAAGGATGTTGAGTATGATGTATTCACCCTTGAAAACGAATATATTAAAACTCAGGTTTTACCGGCTATCGGCGGTAAGATTTTAAATGGTTATGATAAGGTTGGCGAACACGACTTTATTTATAACAACGAGGTTATCAAGCCCGCACTTGTAGGCCTTGCAGGCGCTTGGATTTCTGGCGGTATTGAATTTAACTGGCCTCAACACCACAGACCTACTACATATATGCCTTTGGAAGCTGTTATTGAAGAAAATGAAGACGGCGGCAAAACTGTTTGGACAGGCGAAGTTGAACCCTTTAACAGAATGAAGGGTATGGCAGGTATTACACTTGATAAAGGCAGAAGCTATATCAAGGCAAAAATCCGTGTTTACAACCGTACTGCATTCCCACAAATTTTTATGTGGTGGGCTAACCTTGCTGTTCCTGTAAACGACGATTATAGAACCATTTTCCCACCTGACTGTGAATGGGTAAACGACCACGATAGAAGAGCTGTTCTTGAATGGCCTATTGCAAAGGGTGTCTATAAAACCGCACGTCCTTATGACTTTGGCGAAGGCACCGACCTTTCACACTACAGTGCTGTTAAGGTTCCTTCAAGCTACCTTATTTCACAAGGTCAGTCTGATATGGACTTTATCGCTGGCTATGACGTTGGCATTAAAAAGGGTATTGCTACCGTTGCTAATCACCACATTTCACCCGGTAAGAAAATGTGGCACTGGGGTATTGGTGATTTCGGTGATATGTGGTGTAACAACCTTACCGATGAAAACGGTCCTTATATTGAACTTATGACAGGTGTTTATACTGATAACCAACCTGACTTTACTTGGATTGCTCCCTACGAATCAAGAGAATTCGAACAATATTGGTATCCTATTCGTGATATCGGTGAAGTTAAGAATGCTACAATTGATGCTGCACTTAATATGGAAAAGCGCGAAGACGGTCTTTTCTTCGGATTTAACGTAACCGGCTCATTCAAAAATGCTAATGTTCGCGTTGCCGCTAAGGATAAAGTATTATTTACCGAAACCTGCGACATGACACCTGACGTTTCTTATATGAAGACTATCGATATGGGTAACGTTGACTTCAACGATATTACTGTTTCACTTACCAGTGAAGACGGTAAGGTACTTGTTTCTTACACACCTTATGTAAGAGGTCAAAAGCAACCTATCGACCCACGTTTGCCCGTTAAGCGTCCTTGCGAAATTGCAACAGTTGAAGAACTTTACATTAACGGTTACCATCTTGAACAATACAAGCAACACAACTATAAGCCCGAAGATTACTATCTTGAAGGTATCAACCGTGATGCAGGCGATATTCGTTGCAATACCTCTATGGCACGTCTTTGCCTTAAGAATGGTGAATTTAAAAAGTGTGTAGAATACTGCGACGTTGCTATTAAGCGTCTTACAATGCGTAACGAACATCCTACCGATACCGAAGCTTTCTATCTTAAGGGCTTGGCACTTGCATATCTTGGCGAAAATAAGGATGCTTATGATATTCTTTACAAGGCTGCTTGGAACTATACCCACAGAAGTGCTGCTATGTTCGAGCTTGCTTGTCTTGACTGCAAGAACGGTGATTATATTGCTGCTTTACAAAAGCTTGACGAATCTATTGGTCTTAACTATGGTCATACTAAGGCACAAAACCTTAAGACTGCTATCCTTCGCCGTATTGATATGAACGCTGCTAAGAAGTTGGCCGAAGTAAACGTTAAGGACGACTTACTTGACTTATTTGCAATGGTTGAATATTCTTACTTTGCTGATAACAAGTCAGACATTGAACAGTTTGCTGAAAAAGCTGAAAACATCATCGACGTTGCTTGCGATTATATCAAGGCAGGTCTTTTAGAGGATGCAATTTACGTACTTGATATGTACAAGGGTGAATATCCGCTTGTTGAATATTATAAGGCATTCTGCAAGAACGATGTTGCATTTGTTAAGGCAGCAGAAGCAATGGATACTGGTTATTGCTTCCCCTCACGTCTTGACGATATTGCAGTTTTGAATTATGCAATTGAAAATGACGAAACAGCTGCAAATGCTTGCTATTATTTAGGCTCACTTTATTATGACCGCTTCCGTTATGAAGAAGCTGCAAGCATTTGGGAAGAAGGCTTAAAGCGCGATAATACCCATGGTAAGATTTGGCGCAACCTTTCACTTTATTATTTTGATAAGGCAAACAATGCTGAAAAAGCAAAGGTATGTCTTGAAAATGCACTTAAGTATAAGGACGACCCAAGACTTCTTCTTGAATACGAACAGTTACTTAAGAATATGAATTACACTCCTGAAGAAAGACTTGAAGTTTACGCTAAATATCCGGAGCTTTTGGCTGAACGCGATGACTGCTATCTTGATAAGCTTACCCTTGTTTCACAACTTGGTAAATTTGAAGAAGCAATTGAATTGGCTCGTGTTAAGCGTTTCCACATTTACGAAGGTGGCGAAGGCAAGCTTACTAAGCAACACGCTTGGATGCATGTTCTTTACGGTAAAGAACTTATGGAAAACGGCGAATTTGATAAGTCTGAAAAGATTTATTTCGACGGTGTAAATATGCCTAAGTCTTATGGCGAAGCAAAGACCTTCTTTAACCAAGAAGCACACATCTTCTATTACTTAGGTGCCCTTTATGAAAAGCAAGGCGAAGCCGAAAAGGCTGAAAAAGCCTTTGAAGAAGCTGCAATTTATAAGGCTGCCGTTTCTGAAATTTCGCTTTTCCGTGCACTTGCGCTTAAGAAACTTGGCAATGAAGCCGAAGCAAAGGTTGTACTTGATGAAATGCTTTCAGTTGCCGAAAACTTTATTGTAAATAAAGACCTTCGCACATATTATGGTGTTGGTTCACCTTCACCAATGCCTTTCGAATATGACATTGAAAAGAACAATCTTACTGATGGTTATATTCTTAAAGCGTTTGCTTTACTTGGTTATGGTAAAGCTGATGAAGCTAAGTTGGCTATTGACGAAGCAAGAAAGCTTAATCCGTATGATTTTAGAATTTTTGCTTTCGATAAAGTATGTTAAGCGCTTATAAAATTTATAGCCCCGATAAAAAATGGCGTGCAGAGATTTCTGCACGCCTTGGGTCTAATGTAACAAAATTACAATATGAAGGCAAAGATGTGTTTATTCCCTTAAACTCTAATGAGCAATTGGAAAAAGACCCGTTTTTAATAGGGTGTCCTATGCTTTTTCCTGCTAATAGGACTTATAAAGGCGAATTTGAATTTGAAGGTAAGAAGTATCAATTACCTATAAATGATTCTTTGGAAGTTGCACATTTACATGGCTTTTTATATTGTCAAAAATTTAATTTAATAGAAATTTCTAAGCACAAAATTGGGTTGTCATATGAAAATTCAGGGGATATATATCCGTTTAGGTTTAGCATTACAGTAGAATATTCACTTGAAAATAATGCATTTGAGCAAAGGTATATTATAAAAAATACTGATAGTAAAAACATGCCTTATACCTTTGCTTTGCATACAGCATTTGTCGAGCCGGAATTTTTTACTGTTCCGATAGATTTTTGTCAAGAAAAGGACGAAAAGCACATTCCTACAGGTAAATATATTCCTTTAAACGAGCAGGAAAAGGGCTACGTCGCCGACGGAAAGTCCAAAAATGTGGTAATTTCGGGTTATTATCATTCTTGCGGAAATATTGCCTATGTTGGCGATTATAAATATACAGTTTCGCAAAATTTTGACCATTGGATTTTATATAACGGCCGTGGCCAAGCGGGACTTTTATGTGTTGAACCTCAATGCGGTGCGGTTAACGGGTTGAATTTAGTTGATGGCTTTAAAACATTAAAACCCGACGGCTGTGAAGTGTTCAGCACAATTATTACTAAAATTAATTGAGGTGTTAAAAGTGGGTATGTATACCAAGCATAAATGGGAATCGAACAATCATTTTAATTTTGGGTATATAAAATATTTACCAAAGGATTATGATGAAACAAAAAAATATCCCTTAGTTTTCTTTTTGCACGGCGCAGGGGAACGTGGGGATAATTTAGATATGATAGCGTCACACGGTTATATGCAATACACACGTGAACAAGGTAGAGAATATCCCTTTATTTTAGTTGCGCCTCAGTGCCCCAATGATAAATATTGGGGTTGTTATAACGAGTCGTTATTAGCGTTTTTGGATTGGATATGTGAAGAATTACCCGTTGATAAGACTAGGATTTATCTTACAGGTCTTAGTATGGGCGGCACAGGTACTTTTATGTTAGCAATGGCGGCGCCCGAAAGATTTGCGGCAATTGCGCCTATATGCGGTACAGGTATTTGCTGGTATGCGGGAAGTCTTAAGGATGTGCCTGTATTTATGTACCATGGCGACTGTGACAAGGTAATTCCAATAACTGAAAGTGTTACTATGATGCGTAATATAAACCTAAGCGGCGGTAATGCACAGCTTGAAATTTGTTATGGTATAGAACACAATGCTTGGGATATTGCATATTCCGACACAAGATTAGAAGAATGGTTCTTAAGCCACGTTAATGACAGATTATAACCTTGTTAAAAGTTACAAAGGTGGAAGAAATATGTATCCATTAAAATTAACACCGCCAATAAAGGATTATTTATGGGGCGGAACAAAATTAAAAACAGATTTTGGTTTTGAAACCGAAAAAGAAATAGCCGCAGAAGCATGGATGCTGTCAGCCCATAAGGACGGTATGAATATCGTTATGAATGGCGAGCATAAGGGCAAAACCATAAACGAGGTATTGGATATATGGGGCAAGGACGCACTTGGTAAAAATGCGGAAAAATTTTCATATTTTCCAATTTTAATAAAGCTCATTGACGCCAAACAAAAGCTTTCGGTGCAGGTGCACCCAAATGACGATTACGCGTTGGCAGTTGAAGGCGAATATGGTAAAACTGAAATGTGGTACGTTGTTGACTGCGAAGAAGGTGCCGAGCTTGTTTATGGTTTTAAAAAGGATATAAACAGCGAGGAATTTGAAAGACGAATTAAGGATAACACCTTATTAGAGGTTTGCAATTCTGTGCCTGTAAGCAAGGGTGACGTTTTCTTTATAGAGGCAGGTACGCTTCACGCAATCGGCGAGGGTATACTTATAGCTGAAGTACAGCAAAATTCAAACACTACCTATCGCGTTTCGGATTACGGAAGGCTTGGTGCTGACGGTAAACCACGTGAATTACATATTGATAAGGCATTAGAGGTAACCAATTGTGAGGTGCCCCACATTCCTTATGGTAGGGTTGGTAAAGAAATAGGCGCTGGTATTACAGAACTTGCTTCTTGCGATAAATTTACCGCACAAATTATTGAACTTGAGGGTGAGACCACGATTGGCGTAGATGAAAGCTTTGCTTCAATTATAGTGCTTGTTGGCGATGCTGTTTTAAACTATAATGGTGAAGAAATGTCACTTTCAAAGGGCGCAAGTGTATTTGTGCCTGCTGGCTTAAAGGCTAATCTTAAAGGCAAGGCACAGATTTTATATAGTTTTGTATAAAAATTGTCGATTAGATGGAGGATTCACTTTGTATTATTTAGCAATAGATATTGGCGCTTCAAGTGGGCGACATATTTTGGGCGAGCTTAAAGACGGACGCCTTGAAACTACCGAAGTATACCGCTTTGAAAACGGTTTTAAGGAACAAAACGGCACGCTTATTTGGGATATTGAAAAATTAACCACTGATGTTGTAAACGGTATTTGCGAATGTAAAAAGCTTGGCAAAATTCCTGAAACGGTAGCAATTGATACCTGGGGTGTTGACTACGTGCTTTTTGATGAAAAAGGCAATGAAATTTTACCCTGCGTTTCTTATCGTGATTCACGTACTGCTACTGCAGTTAGCGAAGTGTTTGAGGTTATCCCTAAGGACGAGCTTTATAGCAAAACAGGCATACAAATTCAACCCTATAACACCATTTTCCAACTTTGGTGTGACAAAAAATCGGGTAAGCTTAAAAATGCAGCAAGACTTCTTATGATGCCTGAATATCTTTCATACCGCTTAACAGGTGTTATGAAGAACGAATACACAAACGCTTCTACAACAGGTCTTGTTAATGCTGAAGATAAAATTATAGATAAAGATATTTGTTTAAAGCTTGGCATAAATGCCGACATTTTTGGCGAACTTAATTTACCAAGTACATACATCGGCAATTTTACCGACGAAATTAAAGAAAAGGTTGGCTTTGACGCAAAGGTTATTTTCTGCCCAAGTCACGACACTGCATCGGCTGTGGCGGCTTGTCCTGTAGATGAAAATTCAGTTTTCATTTCTTCAGGTACTTGGAGCCTTGTTGGCACCGAAAATCTTTATCCCGTTACAACACCTGCCGCAATGGAAGCAAACTTTTCAAACGAAGGCGGTATTAATTACCGTTTCCGTTTCCTCAAAAATATTATGGGCATGTGGCTTTTTCAAAACATTCGCAAGAATTTAGATAAGAAATACACCTATGACGAAATGATGCAAATGGCAATGGACAGTAGCTACGATAAGCTTATAGACCCAACCGACGATTGCTTCCTAGCACCCGAAAATATGGTTGAGGCTATAAGAAATTACCTTGGTGAGCCTGAACTTCCCATTGGTGATGTGCTTAAAAGTGTTTATATTTCACTTGCGACAAGCTACAAAAACACCGTTGAGGAAATTGAAAGAGTTGCAGGTAAAAGGGTAGACCGTGTTGCCATTGTTGGTGGTGGCAGTAAGGATAAATATTTAAATAAGCTTACTAAGGAATATACAGGCAGACGTGTAACTGTTGGCCCAACCGAAGGCACTGCAATCGGTAACCTTATTGCACAGCTTATGTATGTAAATCAAGATATTGATTTAACCAAAGCAAGAGAAATAGTTATAAATACATTCGATATTCAGGAGGTAGAGTAATGTCAAGATATACTGAGGCAAAAGAAATTTATGCAAAATGGGGAATTGATACCGATAAGGCAATCGAAACCCTAAAAACCGTACCTGTTGCCCTTCATTGCTGGCAGGGTGACGACGTGCGTGGCTTTGACCAAAAGGTAGATTCACTTTCAGGTGGTATTCAAACCACAGGTAACTACCCCGGAAGGGCTAGAACACCTGAAGAATTAATGGCAGACATTGATATGGTTTTAAAGCTTGCCCCCGGTACTAAAAAGCTTAATTTACACGCTTGCTACGCTATTTTTGATGATGAAAACGGCGGTTGGGTTGACAGAGATAAAATCGAACCCAAGCATTTTAAAAAGTGGGTAGACTTTTGTAAAGAACGCGGCCTTGGCTGTGACTTTAACCCCACCTTCTTCTCACACCCAATGTGTGACCCCTTAACCCTTTCTTCACCTAATGAAGAAACAAGAAAATTCTGGATTGAACACGGCAAGGCTTGTATCAGAATTTCGCAGTATTTTGCGGAAGAGCTTGGTCAGGAATGTGTTATGAACATTTGGACAGGTGACGGCTTTAAGGATGTTCCTGCTGATAGAATGGGTCCCCGTGTAAGATATAAGGAATCTATCGACGAAATTTTGTCAGAGCCTTTCGATTTTAATAAGGTTAAGCCCTGTGTTGAATCTAAGGTGTTCGGTATCGGTGTAGAAGCTTATACCGTTGGCAGTGCTGAATTTTCACTTTCTTACGCTGCTATGAATAAGGATAAGTGCATTCCTCTTATGGATAACGGTCACTATCATCCTACCGAAGTTGTGTCGGACAAAATTCCCGCATTACTTGCATTCTTCCCCGAAATTGCACTTCATGTTACACGTCCTATCCGTTGGGATAGCGACCACGTTGTACTTTTGGATGATGAAACCAAGGAAATTTGTAAAGAAATCGTTCGTACGGGCGGCTTAAGTGGCAGTGTTAAAATTGCGCTTGACTATTTTGATGCATCAATTAACCGTGTGTCTGCTTGGACTGTTGGTCTTCGCAATATTCAAAAAGCGTTGCTCATGGCACTTTTAACATCCGATATGACCGATTTACAAAATGCAAATAACTGGACCGAATTAATGGTTATGCAAGAAGAAGCAAAGACCTTGCCTTTTGGCGACGTATGGGCTGAATACTGCAAGACCTGCAACGCACCTGCTGATGGTGAATGGTTTGGTAAAGTTAAAGAATATGAAACCGAAATTTTAAAGGAGAGAAACTAACATGAAGGATATTTTTACCGCACCCTTTGTGCAAGAAATGATGAAAACCACCGCTAATATGTACCGTCTCGGTTGGGACGAACGCAACGGCGGTAACATTAGCTATATGCTTGAAACCGAACAGGTTGCTGAGTATTTAGACCTTGATAACGTTATTCGCACAATTCCTACCGGCTTTGATGCAACCGACCTTATCGGCAAAATCTTTATTGTAACCGGTACAGGCAAATACTTTAAAAACGTTGAATTTGACCCTGAAACCAACCTTGGCATTATTCGTATTGCAAAGGATGGCACAACTGCTGAGCTTCTTTGGGGTTATAAGGATGGCGGCAAGTTTACAAGTGAGCTTCCTGCCCATCTTATGAGCCATATGACACGTCTTAAGAAAGACCCTAACCACCGTGTTGTAATGCATACTCACCCCACAGCAACCCTTGCTATGACCCACGTACACGAGCTTGACGATAAAAAGTTCACCCACACCATTTGGGAAATGTGCACCGAATGTATCGTAGTATTTCCTGACGGTATCGGCGTACTTCCTTGGATGGTTTGCGGCAACAACGAAATCGGTGTTGCAACCGCTAAAAAGATGGAAGACTACCGCCTTGTAGTTTGGGGTCTTCACGGTATTTACGGCGCAGGTAAGGATATGGACGAAACCTTCGGCCTTATCGAAACTGTTGAAAAGGCTGCACAGCTTTATATGTCTATTGCACACCTTCCTCACGTTAATACAATCCGTGATGAAGAGCTTAAAGCAGTTGCTGACGCTTTTGGTTTGGAATATAGAAAAGATTTTTTAAACCTTTAATATAAAAAACCGCTTGTTAGGGCACCCTCCGCAAGGAAGGTGCCCTAGTTTTATATGGACTTTAATGCTATTTTTATTTTGGTATAATTAAAGTATAAAAAGGCGGTGTTTGTATGTTTAAAATAGGGGATAAGGTCATATACGGCCAGACGGGAGTTTGTACAGTTGTAGATATTTGTGAAAAAACATTTATTAAAAATCAAAAGAGAGCGTATTACGTACTTAAGCCTATGGGTGTTGATAATAATTTTATTTATGCCCCGATTGATGGTGGTAAAATATTTATGCGGCATCTTATAACCAAAGCACAAGCTGTGGAACTTATCGACAGTATATCTGATATTGTAAACAGAATTTCGGACAGTGCCGAAGTAACAAAAGAAGAGTATAACGAGATGATTAATAACCATTCGCTTGAAGATTTGGTAGAGCTTACTGCGATTATATATTCTAAAAAGTTGAATGTTACCAGGGTGAAGAAAAGGCTTAATGCTATAGATGAAAAGTATATGAAAATAAGTGAAAATCTACTTTTTGGCGAGTTTGCTGAGGCGCTTGGAATATCTGTAGATGAGGTGCCTGGATATATTAAAGAGAGAATAGAAAAATAAAATATCGCCGTTAGGCGAATATAACTGAGGCACACTTCCTTACGGAGTGTGCCCTTTATGAGTGTTTTTTTATTTTACTTGTAAAATGCAAGTGAATTTTGTCGATGGGAAAAATATTTTAACCGTTTATATAAAGTACATAGCGGAAATAATCCTTAATGGAGGTGCTGTTATGTACAATAAGGTTTCAATTTGCGGGGTTGACACTTCAAAGCTACCCGTGCTTCGTGAGGCGCAAAACGAGGTGCTCTTAAAAAAGGTAAGGTCAGGTGAGGCAAAAGCCCGTGATGAGCTTATAAACGGCAATTTAAGACTTGTTTTAAGTGTTATTCAGCGGTTTACAAACAGGGGTGAAAATTTGGACGATTTGTTTCAGGTCGGTTGCATTGGTTTAATAAAATCTATCGACAATTTTGACATCACGCAAAACGTTCGTTTTTCTACCTACGCCGTTCCAATGATAATTGGTGAAATTCGGCGTTATCTTCGCGATAATAATGCTATTCGTGTTAGTCGCTCAATTAAGGATACAGCATATAAGGCAATGCAGGTTAAGGAAAAATTAATTGCGCAAAATGGACAAGAGCCACAGGTGCAACAAATTGCAAAGGAGCTTGATTTGCCGGTTGAGGATGTAGTAATAGCACTTGAAAGTGTTGTTAGCCCCATTTCGCTTTACGACCCGGTATATACCGACGGCGGTGATACAATTTACGTTTTAGACCAAGTTGGCGATAAAAACGATGATAAAAACTGGCTTTCTGAAATTGCTTTTAAGGAAGCTATAAAAAATTTAAATCCGCGTGAAAAGCAAATACTTTCGCTTAGATTTATGCAGGGTAAAACCCAAATGGAAGTATCAAATGAAATTGGTATTTCACAAGCGCAGGTATCACGCTTGGAAAAGGGCGCTTTGCAAAAAATTAGGGAATAAAAAAGCGCCGTTTAAAACGGCGCATTAAATTACTCGGTTGTTACGTTTTCAATTATAACTTCTTCGCTAATCTCAACTGTGTTTTTAGGCTTCTTTTTTAAGCCTGCAAGCTTAACGGCTGCGGCTGTAAAGCCGATTAATAAAACAAAGCGGTTAAAAATGCTCATTAAATTAGTAATAATTGAATAAAGCATCCATTTGCTGCCAAGATCGTTTACAAAAGCTGAAATTATAGCCGAAACATTTGTAAAGAAAGTGAAAAAGCAAATTAAAAGCAAAATAGCAACAGGAACAAATATCAAACCCTTTAAAAGCTTGGGTGTTTCTTTTTTTGTAAAGAACAAAATAGTAAGCCAAAGCGCAACTGCAAAGAACAAAAAATATGTAAGTATATATGACAAGCTTGAAAGAACACTGACAAAGCCCAAGTGGTAATATTCATATTTAAAGGAATTAACAATGGTTGTTATCAGGTTTATTACGGAGCTTAGCCAAAACAAAGCAGAAGTAATTGTAAAGGTAATTTTATCAAATTTTGTGAAGATACCAACAGCTGTGGTAAGGCAGGCAATAAAGCTTATAATACTGCTAAAGCTAAAAATAGATGCAAAAAAGTTGCTTATAATTGTGCGAAAGGGCTGACCTAACATTATGTTATACAATGGGTTTAAGACAGCAGGTGAAAATGCAAGATATAAAAATGCAAGGCAAGTAATAAGCGCCGATATACTGAATTTCTTCTTTGTAAGTGACATTGTGAATTCTCCTCAAGATTTTTTATAATTATAACATTATAATAAATGTGTGTCAATTAAAAAAGCGGTGGAAAACCACCGCTTTAAGTATTACTTTTTAGCAAACTTTAAAACACGTAAAATAACAGGTGCTAAAATTATGTTTGTTACAAATTCGATAACAAAATTAATACCGGCAAGACCTATAAACATATATGCCGAAACGTTTGTAAAGCCTGCGGCTACACCCCAAGATTTAATTGTTTCAAGGAAGAATATCAAGCAGCCTAACAAAAATACGCCTGTGTTTACAAGGGGGCAAACAAGTGCTGCCGAAATAACTGCTATGTATTGGTTTTTCTTTGCAAACGCCTTGTAAATAAGACCCGACGCAATACCGCAAAGTGTGCCTTTAGCCAAAACGGTAACTATTGTTCCCAAAAAGTCAACCGCCAAAAACGGTGCTGCATCGCCGCTTAAAAGTACAATTACACCAAACACAAAGCCAAGCCAACCGCCTGCCCAAACACCGCAGGTTGCCGCGCCGATAACTATCGGCACAAGGGTTAGTGTAATGGAAAACGTACCAAAGCGTAATGCCATACTTACATATTGAAGCACAATTACAAGTGCTGTCAAAATTGCTGCAAAAACTATTTTTTGCGTGTTTTGTTTTCTCATCTTTGAATTTTTCATTTTAATTACCTCCGATACTGTCCGTGCCAAAGCATGTGGTACAGTTCATAATAATATTACAATCCGCCAAAGCGGTAATTGCTACTGATTTTTTTCGTAAATTGCGCAAAGACCTTCAAGTAAAAGGTTTTCGTTATAAATAATGCTGTGGTTACAGTGGGTTATAATTTCCCTTGAAAGACCGCCTGTTGCAACAACTGTAGGAGTATCGCCAAGCTGTGCTTCAATTCTGTCCAAAAGGCCGTCAAGCATAGCGGCTGTGCCAAGCACAAGACCCGACTGCATAGATTCAACAGTGTTACTGCCGATAACTGATTTTGGCGCCTCAATCGGTATAGATGGCAAAAGGGCAGTATTTTCAGCCAAGGCCTTTAGGGTTAAACGCACACCTGCCGCAATCACACCGCCTAAAAATGCACCATCCTTATCTAAAACGCTTAAGGTGGTGGCTGTCCCCATATCAACAATTACACAGGGCATACGGTAGGTGTCAATAGCGCCTACTGCGCCTGCTACAAGGTCAGCGCCAAGCTGTGCGGGATTGTCAATTTTAATATTCAAACCGGTTTTTATGCCCGGACCAAGCATTAATGGTACAATTTGACAAAGCTTTGAAACTGCACGGCTAATACTTTTACCAACCGACGGCACAACTGATGAAATTATGCAGTCTTCAATATCATCGGGCGACATTTTATAAAGTGATAAAAGGTTTTTTATGTCAATAGCATATTCGTCTTCGGTACGCTTTGTGTCGGTAGCAAGGCGGGCAGTAAAGCCTAAAATACGGTTGTTATAGGTGCCCAAGGTTATATTTGTGTTACCGATATCAATTGTCAATAGCATCCTAATCAGTCCTTTCGCTTATATTATATATTTATTTTACAGTAAAATCAAGATTTTTGTTGACAAATTGGCAATGGGTTGTTATAATGATTGGTGCTAAATGGGAGATTATGGTCTCATTAGCTCCTTGTTCCGTGAAGACACGGGACCAAAAGTCCAAAAGGAGGTGCAAAAGTAAATGACCAATAAGTATGAGGCTGCTATGGTTTTCACCGTTGCTAACGGTGAAGAAGCAACATTAGCTTTGAAAGAAAAGTTTAATGACCTTATCGCTAAAAATGGTGCCATTGAAAATGTTAATGATTGGGGCAAGCGTCGTCTTGCATATCTCATTAACGACGAGGCTGAAGGTTACTACGTTTTCTTCGAATTCGAAAGCGAACCTACCTTCCCCGCAGAATTAGAGCGTATCGCTAAAATTACTGACGGTGTACTTCGTGTAATGGTTATCAAAAAGTAAGCAAGGAGAAAACAAACGATGTTTAATTTAGTTGTTTTAACTGGTCGTCTAACGGCCGATCCGGAGCTCAAAACCACAACTAACGGCACAAACGTGACCACATTCTCAATCGCTGTTGAACGTCGCTATCGTTCAGGCGAAGAACGCCAAACCGATTTTATTAATATCGTTGCTTGGCAAAAAACAGCAGAATTTATTACAAAATACTTTAAAAAGGGTAACCTTATCGGTATTGAAGGTTCAATTCAGACCAGAAGATATCAAGATAAAAACGGTAACAACCGTACCGCTTTCGAAGTAATTGCAAATAACGTACAGTTCGTTGAATCAAAGCGTGAAGCAGGCACTGAAGGTGCAAGCTTTAGCAATGCTGACGTTAACGATTTTGCTGAAATGGACGCTGTTGATGACAGCGACCTTCCGTTCTAATTAATTTATAAATTTTACTGATTGGAGGCTTTAAAATGGAAGAAAGAAACGAAAGACCCATGCACAGAAAGCCCCGCAAGAAAGTTTGCCATTTCTGTGTAGACCGTGTTGAAGCCATTGATTATAAGGATGTTGCATATCTTCGTAAGTTCATTTCTGAACGTGCTAAGATTTTACCCCGTCGTGCTACCGGCACCTGCGCTGCTCACCAGCGTGAATTGACCACCGCTATCAAGCGTGCACGTCAAATTGCATTACTTCCTTATGTTAATGACTAATAATTAACAAAACTAAACGCTCGCTGAAAGGCGAGCGTTTTTTATGCTTATTTACAATTTGAAATCATCATCTGTGTAACCATTTGCAAGCTTTACCTTAACCGGAACACGCTTTAGCGGGTCGTATTTATAGCTTCGGCAGTTGTCGGTTTTATCGGTAACACCGTGTTTTTTACAAATTATTTGGTCGTCAAAATTAAGCTTTGTGCCATGCACACAATATTCGCAATGCTTTTCAAGTTTTTTATCAAAAGGTGATTTAGCCATTATTTTTCACTTCCCTTAAAGCTATTATACAATATCTTCTATAAGATTACCAGCATAGTTTTAATTATAAAGCGAAATTATTCACACAATACACGTAATTATAAGCGAAAAGGCTACCGCTGTGCCGTTTACAAATAGCTTATAGTCAAACCTTACGTTATTTGAAAGGGTGTTTACGCTTAATTTAATGGCCTTTAATAATGTAAGTGTAGTTAAAGCTGAAAAAACTCCGTGTATTATTCTAAAAAGAACAAATCTTAAATAATTAATTTTACTGCCTTTTAGTAATGAAAATACTTGCGCCCAAATGCTAAGCCCTGCAAAACCTAATAAAAAAGAAACAATTAAAATATTTTCAGCTTCAAAAACCGCATTTGTAACCTCAAATAAAAGGGTTATAAAATATAGCGGTTTTATATTTTTTATAAAGCTTTTAAGGTAGGCTGTAATGCAAGAAAATAAAATAACCAAACCACAAATTTTAATTACGGTATTTGCTGCATCAGCGGCACTTTGGGTAAAATTTTCTACTAAAGGTGTTTGCTTTACATTGTTTAAATTAATTTTATGCTTTTTTGCGTTTTTACTTAAAATCAGCATTATTAACATAGAAGAAAATATGTGCGAAAAATACAGCACCCAGCCGATAGTTAAGCTTTTAAAAACGCCCTTGCCGACTGCAATAATTATAAAAGCAGGCCCTGCGTTTATGCAGTAGTTAATCATTAAATTGTTTTTTTGTGATGGCTTTTCTGAAAGCAATTTTGCGCCAAGCGGATAACCGCCGATAAGCGACAGCAAAAAAATTGCAAATTCATAATAGCTTAAACCGAAAAGCTTAACGGTTATATTGTTAAGTGGTTTAAAAAGCCTTAAAACACCACTGTTATTTATAAATAAAACACCAAAGGTAAAAGGGTAAATTGACGGAATTATTACGTTGCCGCAAATTATTAAACCTGAAAGTGAGGAATTTATACAAATCTCGGGCTTTAATATTATCAAAAAGCAAAGGGTTGATATAAAGGATAAACTTAAAATATTTATTAGTTTTTTCATACCATCACCTATGAATTATTTTATAAATAAAATCATAGCATTATTACAAGGGTGATATAATTAATGGCGAAAAAATTGAATATTGAAAAAAGTAAAAAACGACTTAAATGGAATTTAATGCCCAAAAGCGATTTTATTGAAGGTGATATACTTTCGTCATGTCATATTGAAATTTTTGGAAATAACAAAATTGAAATTGACGGTTGTGCCGGTGTTTACGAATATACAAACGATTATATTAAATTAAGGCTAAAATCCGGTGCATTGCTTATATGCGGTAATGATTTTGACATTATAACCTTTGAAAATAAGTCAATAACCGTTAAGGGCGGCATTAAAAGTATTGAATTTTGTGTTTAGGTGGTAAAATGCTTTTTTTATACAGGCTTTTTCTTGGTATTTTGGATATTGAAATTTACGGTATTTTTCCCGAAAAGGTGTTAAATCTTTGCGAAAAGAACAAAATTAGTATTTGGAATATCCGTTTTAAAAAGGGCAAAATTTGCTGTAAAATTAACGTTAAAGATTTTAAAAAGCTACCTAAAATCTTTAAAAAGCAGGGGGTAAGGCTTCATATTATAAAACGCTTAGGTTTTCCGTTTTTTACAAATAAATATAAACGGCGTTTTGGCGTTTTTGCAGGTGTTTTAATTTTTATAATATTGCTGAATTATTTATCGACATTTGTTTGGGTAGTTAAGGTTGAAGGTAACAACACGGCTGATGATAAAGAAATTTTGTCACAATGTAGCGAAATTGGTATAACCGAGGGTATAAGTCATAAAAAATTTGATTTTAAAATTAAAGCGCAGGAATTATTACTTAAAAGTGATAAGCTTTCGTGGGCTTCATTTAATATTGAAGGCTGTGTGCTGACCTTAAACGTTACCGAAATTACCGAAAAAGACAATACCGATACATTAGCACAAAACCTTGTGGCTGACAGTGACGGAATAATTACACACATTGACGTAAGTGTTGGCAACTGCGTCGTTAAGGTGGGGGATACGGTAAATAAGGGCGACGTTTTGGTGTCGGGCATTATTGAAAACGAACAGGGTACTAAATTTGTAAAAAGCCGCGGTAAAATTATTGCCGAAACAATAATTACTGAAACGCTTACCCAAAATTATAAGTTTAAAGAAACTGTTTTAACTGGCAAGCAAAAAAGTAAAACAGTGCTTGAAATTTTTACCTTTAAAATACCGCTTTATTTGGGAAGTGAAAAGGGTAAATATGACAGTGAATATAATGTGAAAAATTTAACGTTATTTGACCGTCCGTTGCCCATAAAGCTTTATAAAAAGCGGTTTATTTTTAAAACCGAGCAAGAGGTAGAAATAACCTTTGAAACTGCTTGCGAAAGGCTTGCAAAAGAAATAGAAAAAAACTATCCAAACGCTGAAATTCAAAAGGATTTTTATGACAATTACACCTTTGCTCAATTACAGGCTAAAATTTATGAAAGTCGTGATATTGCAAAAAGCCAAAACTTAATTATAAATGCCAAAAAATAAAGATTTGCCGTGTGTTATTATTGTAGATTTTTTATTTTATATGTGATATAATACTATTAATAGTAACTTAACGGAAGTGATACGGTGTTTGAAAAAACAATTGATATTGAACGAATTGAACAATTAGTGGCGCTTTTCGGCAATTTTGACGAGAATATAAAGGACATTGAAAAGCGTTATAACGTTGTTGTTACAAACCGTGGAAGTCAAATTAAGGTTTCGGGCGACCCTAACGACGTTTTAATAGCTGTCAGAACGGTTGAATGTTTAATTGAAATGATAAATAAGGGCGAACAAATTACCGACCAAAGCATTAACTATGCCGACACACTCGTAAGGGACGGCGAGGATGATAAAATAGGTAAGCTTTTAAACAGCGACTGTGTTTGCATAACCTCAAAGGGTAAGCCTGTAAAGGCTAAAACACTTGGCCAGAAAAAGTATATTGAAGCTATTAAGAAAAACACCATTACCATTGGTGTTGGTCCTGCAGGTACGGGTAAAACCTTTTTGGCGGTTGCAGTTGCGGTAGCGGCTTTTAGGGCAAAACAGGTCAACCGCATTATATTAACCCGTCCCGCAGTTGAAGCGGGTGAAAGCCTTGGCTTTTTACCAGGCGATTTACAGCAAAAAATTGACCCCTATCTTCGCCCGTTATACGATGCACTTTTTGAAATGCTTGGCGCCGAAAACTTTCAGCGCTGTATTGAACGTGGCGATATTGAGGTTGCACCACTAGCCTATATGCGCGGCAGAACGCTTGATGACAGCTTTATTATTTTGGATGAAGCGCAAAACACCACAAGCGAACAAATGAAAATGTTTTTAACCCGTTTGGGCTTTAATTCAAAGGCAGTAGTAACGGGCGATATTACCCAAATAGACCTTCCCTCAGGCAAAAAGTCGGGTCTTAAGGACGCGGTTAAAATTCTAAAAAATATTGACGATATTGCAATTATGCGATTATCTGATAAGGACGTTGTAAGACATCGCTTGGTGCAAGAAATTATTAAAGCTTATGAAAGAAATGATGAAATAAATGAACGCAAAGGTTAATATAACGGTAAGACAAAAAAAGGTTGCAATCCCAAGGGAATACCGTACACTTATACGCAAGGCATGTAACGCGACCTTAAAATATGAAGGCTTTTTGGACAAGGCCGAAATTAACGTAACAATTGTTGACGATATTGAAATTCAGGTTTTAAACCGTGAATTTAGGGATATTGATAAATCGACTGACGTGTTATCCTTCCCTTTGGGGGAGGATGGTATTTATGACTATAACCCCGAAACCGATGCTTTAATGCTTGGCGATATTGTAATATCGGTTGACCATGCGCTCGCACAGGCCGAGCTTTACGGCCATAGTATTGAACGTGAAATTGCCTTTTTAACGGTACATTCAATGCTGCACCTTTTAGGTTATGACCACGTAAATAACGAAAAAGAAGAAAAAGAAATGTTCGAAAAACAAGAAGAAGTTTTAAAACTAATGGGCTTAGAGGTAAAAAAATGAAACAAACATCTGCTTTTATAACAATTATAGGTCGTCCAAACGTGGGCAAATCATCACTTATGAACTGCATTTTGGGTCAAAAGGTTGCCATAGTTTCGGACAAGCCGCAAACCACCCGTACTAAAATTATGGGCATTAAAACCGAGGGTGAAAACCAAATTGTGTTTATTGATACACCTGGTTTTCACAAAGCAAGAAACGAGCTTGATAAAAATATGAATCGTGCCGTTAGTGACGGTATGACCGACGTTGATGCCGCTGTTTTGGTGGTTGAAGCAAACCCTAAATTTAAGTTTGACGGCGAAAATTTACCCCCTGCTGAAGCAAAGCTTATTGAAGACCTTAAGCGCCGTAAAATGAAGGCGGTTTTGGTTATTAATAAAATTGACCTTTTAGAGAAAAAGGACGAGCTTTTCTCGCTTATTATGGCATACACCAAGGAATTTGATTTTGAAGCAGTTATACCACTTTCCGCACGTACAGGCGACGGTGTTGAAATTTTAATGGATGAAATTAAAAAGTTTTCAAAGCCGTCACCCCACTTCTTTGACTCTGACGACGTAACCGACCAACCCGAAAAGGTAATTGTTGCTGAAATGATACGTGAAAAGCTTTTACGTTCACTTGATAAGGAAGTTCCACACGGTATTGCGGTTGATTTGGAACGCTTTGTTGAACGTGACACCGCTGAGGGTGAGCCGATTGTTGAAATTGAAGCCACCATTATTTGCGAAAAGGATTCGCATAAGGGCATTATTATAGGCAAAGGTGGCGCAATGCTTAAAAAAATAGGTATGCAGTCACGCCGTGATATTGAAGAATTTTTCGGTATTCGTGCATCGGTAAAGCTTTGGGTAAAGGTTAAAGAGGATTGGCGCAACCGCCAAGGTCTTATCCACACCTTCGGATTAGATTAATTTACCTTTTATATTTTTTAAAAATCACCTAAAACTAATTTTGGGTGATAAAATGAACGAAAATAAAAACTGGCTTAAATTTGCCATTAGCGGCAAGGTAAGCGATTATTTAAATTTTGTAAATTCGTGTAGGGGAAGTGAAATCATTGGCAGAAGCAATAACCCGTTTTACGACCGAAGCGCTTGTAATAAAGGAAATGAACGTGGGGGAAAGCGACCGCCTAGTGACACTTTTCAGTAAAGAACACGGCATTATAAAGGCTTTTGCAAGTGGGGCAAAGGGTATTAAATCCAAAAAAGGCTCGGCAACAAGCCTGCTTACATATGGAAGCTTTACAATTAAAAACAAAAACGGTAGCTTGCGCATATATGAAGCCACTCCAATTACTATGTTTTTTGGTGCGGGGGACGATATTGTTGTTTTAACCTTGGCGCAATATTTTTGCGAACTGGCTTTTAATTTTGCGGTAAACGGTACTAATAATACCGAATTTTTGCGCCTAATTTTAAATTCACTTCATTTTTTAACTGTGGCTAAACGTTACCCACCGCTTATAAAAGCAATAACCGAGCTTCGCACAGCGGCAATTTCGGGCTATGCGCCAAATTTAATTGCTTGTGATGGCTGTGGTACGTTTGAAGATGATGTAATGTATTTTAACACCCAAGATGGTATTATAACCTGTGGTGAATGTGAAAGGGTAGAGCCTACAATACCAATTGACCGCACAATGCTGACTGCAATGCGGCATATCGTTTATTCTGACTTTAATAAGCTTTATAATTTTGAAATACCAAACGACCGTGCCGATTTACTAAGTGATTTAACTTCAAATTATCTTGTAGAACAAACAGATTATCGTTTTAAAACTTTAGATTTTTACAATTCTATTAAGGAGTAAATAATGTATAATATCGAAAGATATGCAAAAACCTTAGAACTTGATAAAATATTACAAAGCCTGTCGGGTGAGGCATCTATTGCCGAAACTAAAGCAGAGGCTTTAAAGCTTTTGCCCCAAACCGATTTTAACACGGTCGGCTTTTTGCTTTCTCAAACTGATTCGGCATATAACTTTATGGCGCAGTACCAAGCGCCTAATTTTGCGGGGGCAAGAAACGTAATTTCGGCTTTAAACCGTGCCGAAGCGGGTGCTGTGCTTTCAATGCGTGATTTGCTTGATACGGCTGACACCTTACGTGTTATTCGCACCGTAAAGCAATGGCGTGAAAACTGCAGCGGTATAACCGTAACACCCTTGCAGGAACTTTTTGACTGTTTAATTCCTAACAAATATTTGGAAGAAAAAATTAGCTTTGCTATTAAAAATGAGGAAGAGCTTAACGATAATGCTTCACCCACACTTTACGACATACGCCGTAAAATAAGCGCAAAATCGTCAAAAATACGTGATTTGCTTGATAAAATTATTAAAGGCCCCACCGTTAAATATTTGCAGGACGCAATTATAACCCAACGTGATGGTCGCTTTGTTGTGCCTGTAAAGGCTGACTGTAAGGGTCAGGTTAGCGGTATTGTACACGACACCTCTTCAACAGGCTCTACCATATTTATTGAGCCAATGTCGGTTGTTGAAACCAATAACGAAATTCGTGTTTTAAAAATTAAGGAAGCCGAAGAAATTGACCGTATTTTAGCCGAGCTATCAGCCGAAGCGGGTAGCTTTGTAGGTGGTATTACAGCGTCATTTAATGCGCTAATTAAGCTTGAGTTAGTGTTTGCTAAAGCAAAGCTTGCTTACAAAATGAAGGCAGCATTACCAAAAATTAACGATAAAGGTTATACATACCTTAAAAATGCCCGTCACCCTCTTATAACTCACAAAACCGTTGTGCCTATAACTGTTGGTCTTGGTAAGGATTATAACAGCCTTATAATTACAGGTCCCAACACAGGTGGTAAAACCGTTACAATTAAAACAATTGGTCTTTTAAGCTTAATGACAATGTGCGGCCTTATGATTCCTGTTGACGATGGCAGCGAGGTTGCAATTTTCAGTAAAATATTTGCTGATATTGGTGATGAGCAAAGTATTGAGCAATCGCTTTCAACCTTTTCATCACATATGGTTAATATAATTTCAATTTTAGAAAATGCCGATGATGATTCGCTAGTGTTGTTTGACGAACTTTGCGCCGGTACCGACCCAATTGAAGGTGCCGCCTTGGCAAAGGCAATTTTAATGCGCTTGTCACTTTACGGCAGCAGGGTAGTGGCGACTACACACTATCCCGAATTAAAGTCCTATGCAATTGATACCGAAAAGGTTGAAAACGCATCCTGTGAATTTGACGTGCAAACTCTAAAGCCTACCTACCGCCTTATAATTGGTATGCCTGGTCGTTCAAATGCTTTTGCAATTTCTGGCAAATTGGGCCTTGACCAAACCATTATTGAAACCGCAAAGGAACAGGTTAAGGATGAGGATTTGCGTTTTGAAAGGGTAGTAGCCTCCCTTGAAAATGCTCGCCGAGAAGCCGAAATGGAGCACCAAAAAGCCCAAAAACTTCGCATTCAGTTAGACGAAGCAAAGCGCAAAAGCGATATGCGTGAACACGAGCTTGAAATTAAGCTTGAAAAGGCTATGAACGAAACCCGTGAAAAAGCAAATCAAATAATTGAAAACGCACGGTATAAGTCGTCGCTTTTACTAAACGAGCTTGAAGAAATGAAAAAAGCTATCAATGCCGAAAATGCGGCAAAAATGGCTGAAAAAGCCCGTGGTGCTTATAAGTCCACTCTGAAAGAATTAGAGGATGAAGCCGACCCAATAACCGTTAAAAAGGTCGCTGGCGAAGCGGTTACAACCGTTAATAAGGGCGATATTGTTGTTATTGCCGATATTGGCCGTGATGCAACGGTTGTTGACGTTAAGCCAAATAAAAAACAAGCATACGTCATGGCGGGTGCCATTAAAATGTGGGTTGATTTTGAAAATTTAAGGTTTAAATCAAGCTTTTCACCCACTACTGAAAAGCCCAAAACACGCAATGTTACGGGTATTAAATCACGTGCTGAAAGACAGGTAGTTACTGAAATTGATATTCGTGGTCAGGCAAGCGATGAAGCAATTTTAGAGCTTGATAATTTTATTGATAACGCTGTGCTTTCAGGTATTGATACCATACGTATAATTCATGGCAAGGGCACTGGTGTGCTTCGCAAAAATGTTCAGGCGCATCTTCGTCACCACAAAAACATTAAATCCTTCCGCCTGGGTACATTTGGCGAGGGTGAAAACGGCGTAACTATTGCAGAGCTTAATCAGTAATTTTTAAAAAAGTTAAAATCGCTGTAGAGGGGCAGGGCAACTTTGAAACCTTGAATCACTGTGGTAAATATATTTATTATTTGTTCCTTTGAAAGTGTGATATCTTCGCCATCCGTTTTGGTGTTGAAAAATTCAGCGGTGTGTTTATAAGAGATTGTAATTTGTTTTTAAAAATAAAGATTTAATGTTAATAAAATAACAGGGCTGACACTTCCGTTAGACCTGTTATTTTTTCGTTAATATATTAGCAATTTTAATAATTATGTGTTATAATAGATAAAAACGTTTATGTGAGGGGTTTTAATGGTTACAGTCGCCAAAATGACCGATGAAAATAAATTTAATCTTAACCACGCTAATCAGCCGTTTAATATAATTGGACGTTTAGATATTCATTTTAATAACGGCAAATTTGAAAGTGGCGAAGTGTTGTTTGAAAACATTTCTCGTAAGCAATACCCTAATTATAACGGTGCTGATGCAAACGACTATATTAATTCAAACGACCGAAGGGTTTATTTTGCTTTTTGCGGCAGTGAATGTGTAGGTCAAATATTATTGGCTATAAGTTGGAACGGCTATGCACACGTCGAAGATTTAAGCGTTAGCGAGGCTTTTCGTTGTCAGGGCGTTGGCGCTTTGTTACTATTAAAAGCGTGCGAATGGGCAAAAGAGAAAGGCGTAAGCGCATTATCGGTGGAATGTCAAGACAACAACCTTTATGCATCACGTTTTTTGTCTAAAAATGGGTTTGAAATTGGTGGAGTTAATGCCAAACTTTATGCAATGTTGGGTGAGCCGTATGCAACCGAAACGGCAGTTTTTTGGTATAAAAAGATTTAGGGGAGAGAAGTTATGAAAAAGATTAAAATCGGTGGAAAATTTGACGCATCTGCAATATCGCTTGGTTGTATGCGAATGGGCGGTCTTGATGAAAACAGGGTAGATGCTATTATGGACATCGCGCTTCAAAATGGTGTAAACTATTTTGACCATGCCGATATTTACGGTGGCGGTAATGCTGAAAAGGTTTTTGGTGATTATTTAAAGCGCCACAAAGGTGTTAGAGATAATATTATAATTCAAACAAAATGCGCTATTCACGACAAACAGTTTGATTTTTCGAAAGAGCATATTTTAAAGTCGGTTGACGGCAGCTTATCGCGTTTGGGTGTTGATTATATTGATGCATTACTTTTACATCGACCCGATACTTTAATGGAGCCCGAAGAGGTTGCCGAAGCTTTCGATATTCTTGAAAGCTCGGGCAAGGTTAAATATTTTGGTGTTTCAAACCAAAACATAATGCAAATGGAGCTCTTGAAAACTGCAGTAAAACAACCGCTTATAATTAACCAACTTCAGTTTTCTGTAACCGAGGCAGGTATGGTAACCTCTGGTATGAACGTTAATATGAAAAATGCCGAATCGGTTATGCACGACGGCTCGTTTTTAGAATATAGCCGAATCAAAAACATTACTATTCAGGCGTGGTCGCCGTTTCAATATGGATTTTTTAAAGGCAATTTTGTAGATAGTGAAGAATTTCCTGAATTAAATTCAAAACTCTACGAAATTGGCGAAAAATACGGTATTACCAAAACGGGTGTTGCGGCGGCTTGGATACTTCGTCACCCTGCAAACATGCAGCTTATTGCAGGCACAATGAATCCTGAGCATTTAACCGAAATTTGCAAGGCAGCCGACGTTACTTTAACACGTTCTGAATGGTATGAAATCTATCGTGCCGCAGGTCATTGCCTGCCGTAGTGGTGTATTTGACGAGTTGAGTTTATACAAAAATTTATTGAATCGTTTATTTGTGAATAAGAGGAATAATAGAGAATTATTGGAATGTTTGATTTTTTAAACCAAACGCAAGTTGTTAAAAATATTACCGGAAGTTTTGGCGAATGGTTAGCAAAGAAATATTCGAAAATTAGGTTTGGCGAATTGGTTTTGCATGACATTTTAATTGACGGCACTGCCGACTTTGCTTCAAAGGCTATAGAAATTTATATAAATACTTGATATTGTTAATTAAAACGGATGAAGTTAGAAAAATTCTAATTTCATCCGTTTTAATTAGTTGTGTACGCTATTGGGGACGTATGGTGTCTTACTATAAAGATACAAAAGGGGAAAGGAGTTGAAATTATGCTATTTCTTGCTATTGTTTTGGTTATAATATTTTTTCCAATTGGTGTCATTTTAGAGTTGGCTAAAAAGTATTGATGCATTATCAAAGTTATACTTTTAGTAACACAATCATATTGAAATTGGTTGTTAATATTACTATATTATTTAAAACAAAAAACCGCTCTTTATGAGCGGTTTTTATTGTTAGCACAAATTATTTCATGCTGTTTTCGTAAGATTCGATCATCTTTTTAGACGTGTGACCCGTACGACCTTTTAATTTCTGAAGCCATTTCTCCGTACTTTTACCAGTAAATATCTTGATTTCAAGCCTTGCGAGATCGTCTTCTTCCATAGT
>JAZKZS010000037.1:0-14580 GCA_045612765.1 Acutalibacteraceae bacterium | reverse complement strand
AAAAGCTTTCGCACAAATAAGGATATTGATTTTTTGCAGTTTAAAAAGCAAAAAGCAAACCTTCAGCTTAATTTTTTAAGCGAAGGTATTGAAAACGAGGCCGAAATTAACATAACTGACAAAAGAAGAATTACCTTTAATCAAAATAAGCTGTCTTCAGCGTCGGGTATGGCGGGAAAATTTAACGCTGTTATATTTTCACCCATTGATTTAAGCCTTGTTTCCGATGGGCCTGCAGTTAGGCGAAGGTTTTTAGACACGGCGATTGGTCAGCTTTATCCTTCGTACATAACCCTTTTACGAAATTACTTGCGTGCAATAGCACAGCGTAACAAGGTTATTAAGGAATTTAAGTATGATTCTACCTTATCTATAATGCTTGACGTGTTTGAAGCGGAAATTGCCGATTATGGCCAAAAGATCACCGCATACCGGCAAAGGTATATTGAAAACCTAAACGAATTTTTACCAACCGTTTACGACGGTATTTCGGCAGGGCGTGAGGAATTAACCACTAAATACCTGTATTCCTTCAGCGGTGATTATTTAGAAGCCTTAAAAAATGCCAGACAAGAGGATATGTACACAGGGGTGACAAGCATTGGCCCCCACCGTGATGATATTGATTTTAAGATAAACGGCATAACGGCAAGAAAATTCGGCTCGCAAGGGCAAAAGCGAAGCGTTGCATTAGCGGTTAAATTGGCCGAGGCTGAGGTTATTACAAAAAACACAGGTGAATGCCCTATAATTCTTTTAGACGACGTTATGAGCGAATTAGACTCTACACGACAAAATTATATTTTAAACCATATAAAAGGTATGCAGTCGTTTATAACCTGTTGCGACGACCAAAGCGTTAAAAATTTAATTGCGGGTAAAAAATTTATAGTTAAAAACGGAAGTGTGCTGTAATGTATATACATTTAGGTAACGAAATGGTGGTTAATGAAAAGGATATTGTAGGTATTTTTGATTTGGAAACCACCACAATTTCAAAACACAGCCGCAAGTTTTTAGAAATTGCCGAAAAACAAAAGCAGGTAATTAACGTAAGCTATGAATTGCCAAAAAGCTTTATTATAACAAGCAAAAATAACGAAAATAAGGTTTATATATCCCAAATTTCGACAAACACCTTGCAAAAAAGGTCGAATATTTTATAAATTTATCTATTTTTGAAACTTTGTGAAAGGAAGTTTTTCATGAATAACGAAATCACAACACCTGTAACCGAAAATTATGACGAAAATTCCATACAGGTATTGGAAGGACTTGAAGCAGTAAGAAAACGCCCCGGTATGTATATTGGCTCAACCGGTGAACGAGGTTTACACCACTTGGTGTATGAAATTGTGGATAACTCAATTGACGAAGCATTGGCGGGCTACTGCACAAAAATTGATGTTGAAATACTAGACGACGGTATTATTCGTGTTACCGACAATGGCCGTGGTATTCCTGTTGGTATTAATCCACAAAAGGGTATTCCAACCGTTACGGTTGTATTTACAATCTTGCACGCCGGCGGTAAGTTTGGCGGTGGCGGATATAAAGTGTCGGGCGGTTTGCACGGTGTAGGCGCCAGCGTTGTTAATGCGCTTTCTAACTGGCTTGAGGTTGAAGTGCGTGACGGTAAAAACGTTTATAAGCAACGCTATGAAAAGGGTAATATTGTAACCGACTTAAACGTAATTGGTGAAACCAGTGAAACAGGTACAACCGTTACCTTTAAGCCTGACCCCACAATTTTTACCGATACCACCACTTATGATTATGATATTTTGCTTAACCGTTTGCGTGAACAGGCATTTTTGAATGCAGGTATTCGTGTTGTTTTAACCGATAAGCGCACCGATGAAAGCATTTCTACCATTGGTAAAAGCGACGACCTTTGCTTTGAAGGTGGTATTAAATCATACGTTGAATATTTGCTTAAGGGCATTAAAAAAGAAAGCCTTATTAACGACGTTGTTTATCTTTCAGGCAGTAAGGGCGACGAAACCGCTGAAATTGCGCTTTTATGGTCGACTGCTTACGATAATAAGATTTTATCCTTTGCAAATACCTTGCACACCATTGACGGTGGTACACACGAACAGGCATTTCGTCAGACTGTTACCCGTGTTGTAAACAAATACGCTCACGATTTTAAAAAGCTTAAGGAATCTTCCGACAATCTTAAAGCCGACGATATTATGGAAGGCTTGGTTGCGGTTGTTTCGGTTAAGCTTGCTGATGCACAGTTTGAAAGCCAAACTAAAGCAAAATTGGGTAATACCTCGGTTGGTCAGTTAGTGCGTGATATTGTAAACGACCAATTATATAAATTCCTTGAAGAAAATCCTGCTGACGCTAAAATTGTTATTGATAAGGCAATTGCGGCATCTAACGCGCGTGAAGCGGCTCAAAAGGCACGTGAAGCGTCACGTAACAAGGCTGGTATTGGCAGTAAGACAAGAATGCCCGAAAAGCTTAAGGACTGTATTTCAAATGACCCCACCAAGACCGAAATTTACATTGTCGAAGGTGATTCGGCAGGTGGTTCGGCAGTTGAAGGCAGAAATTCGACCTATCAGGCAATTTTACCGCTTTGGGGTAAAATGCTTAACGTTGAAAAAGCAAGGGAAGACAAGGTTTACGGTAATGATAAGCTAACACCTGTTATTACAGCGCTTGGCGCAGGTATTGGCGAAAACTTCGATATAAATAAGCTTCGTTACGACAAAATTGTTATTATGGCCGATGCCGACGTTGACGGTAGCCATATTAGAACACTTTTATTAACATTCTTCTTCCGTTATATGCCACAGCTTATCGAAACAGGTCATATTTATTTGGCTCAACCGCCACTTTACCGCATTTCAAAGGGTAAACAGCATTTTGACGTATTTACTGATGAAGAAAAGGCGGCAAAAATTGAAGAACTTGGCAACGCTAATATTAGTGTGCAAAGATATAAGGGTCTTGGTGAAATGGACCCTGAAGAACTTTGGGAAACTACACTTGACCCCGAAAGAAGAACATTTTTACGTGTTACCATGGCGGATGCTGCCTTGGCGGACGAAACCTTTACTATTTTGATGGGTGAAGAGGTTGAGCCCAGACGTAAATTTATTGAAGAAAACGCAATTTATGCTACTGATTTGGATATTTAAGGAAAGGAGAAAGCAAAATGGCAAAACAAGAAAAAGTTTATTGGCCAAGTAGTGAAGAAACTAACATTGTACCGGTTGAAATTACCGATGAAGTGAAGCAAAGTATGCTTCAATATTCAATGTCGGTGCTTGTTGGCCGTGCATTACCCGATGTGCGTGACGGCTTAAAGCCTGTTCACCGCCGTATTCTTTACACCATGTATGAAAATGGTCTTTCTCCCGACGGTAAAACCCGCAAGTGCGCCGATACGGTTGGTTCGGTGCTAGGTAGATACCATCCACACGGTGATGCCAGTGTTTACGATGCAATGGTACGTATGGCGCAGGATTTTTCGCTTCGTTACCCCTTAATTGAAGGTAAGGGTAACTTTGGTAACATTGACGGCTTCCCTGCAGCTGCTTATCGTTATACCGAATCTAAAATGAATCGCCTTTCTTACAGTATGCTTGACGATATTAAAAAGGATACTGTAAATATGCTACCAAACTATGACGAACGTTTGGAAGAGCCTGAAGTTTTACCTGTTCGCTTCCCACAGCTTTTGGTAAACGGCTCAAGCGGTATTGCAGTTGGTATGGCTACCGAAATTCCCCCACACAATTTGGGTGAAGTAATTGACGCTATGTGTTGTCTTATTGATAACCCTGATGCCGAAATGCCCGAGCTTTGCGAACATATTAAGGGACCTGACTTCCCAACAGGTGGTATTATTATGGGCAGAAGTGGTATTCGTGCCGCTTATGCTACAGGCCGTGGTAAAATTGTTGTTCGCGGTAAGGCCGAAATTGAAGAAACCAAAAACGGCAAGTTTAGAATTACTATTACCGAAATTCCCTATAAGGTACGTAAGCAGGATTTAGTTAAGCATATTTACGACCTTGCGGCTGAAAAGAAGATTGAAGGTATTGACGACGTTGTTGACTATTCTTCAAGCCGTGACGGTGGTATTCGTATTGTTATTGATATTAAAAAGGATGCTAACCCACAGGTTGTACTTAACAAAATTTATAAAAATACTGCTTTACAAACAACCTTTGGTGCAATTTTGTTGGCTATTGTTAATGGTAGACCTCAAATTTTAACCCTTAAAGAAATGCTTCAAAACAGTATTGACTTCCAATATGAAATTATTCGCAGAAGAACTGAATTTGACCGCAAAAAAGCGGCTGAACGTGCCCACATTTTAGAGGGCCTCAAGGTTGCGCTTGATTTTATTGACGAGGTTATTGCAATTATACGTGGTAGCAAGACAATTGCCGAAAGTAAGGAAGCCCTTACCGAACGCTTTGGTCTTGACGATATTCAAACCACTGCTATTGTGCAAATGCAATTAGGTAAGCTTGCAGGTCTTGAAAAGCAAAAAATTCTTGACGAATTGCAAGAAAAGATTGACTTTATTAAGGAATGTGACGCTATTTTAGCATCTCGCGAAAGAATTCTTGATATTGTCAAGACAGAAGCATTAAATCTTCGTGATAAATTTGCTGACGACCGCCGTACCGAAATTTCGGACGTACTTGGTGAGGTTGATATTGAAGACCTTATTCCTGAAGAGGAATGTGTGCTTACCAAAACGGTTAATGGTTATATTAAGCGCTTACCCGCTGACACATATAACGTGCAAAATCGTGGCGGCCGTGGTATTACAGGTATGACCACCCGTGAAGACGACATTGTTGAAAATATGTTTGTATGCTCATCACACGACTATGTAATGTTGTTTAGTAACCTTGGTCGTATGTATCGCATTAAGGCTTACGAAATTCCCGAAGGCAGCCGTACCTCTAAGGGTATGAATATGGTAAATATTGTACCACTTATGCCGGGCGAAAAAATTACGGTTATTTTACCTGCAAGTGATTTAGATGAAGAAAAATACATTGCTATGGTTACTAAAAAGGGTACAATTAAGCGTACTAAGGTGGCTGAATTTAGAAATACCCGCCGTAGCGGTATTATTGCAATTTCGATTGACGAGGATGACGAGCTTGCATTTGTAAGAATGACCGACGGTAACCAAAACCTGTTTGTTGCAACCAAAAACGGTCTTGCAATCCAGTTTAAGGAAACCGACGTTCGTGCAATGGGACGTAACGCACGTGGTGTTCGCGCAATTAGTATGCGTGACGGTGACGAGGTTGCGGCTATGTCGGTAACCGAGGCTGATACCAAGCTTTTAACCATCACCGAAACAGGCTATGGCCGTATTAGTCCTATAAGCGATTACCGTTTGCAGTCACGTGGTGGTAAGGGTCTTACCAACTACCGCACCGAAAAATACGGCGCTGTTGCGGCAACTATACCCGTAACAGGTGAAGAAGATATTATTATGATTGCTTCAAACGGTATTATTATTCGTATTTTTGCGGGTGATATTTCAACCTTTGGCCGTCCTGCAAAGGGTGTACGTGTAATGCGTGTTGCTGAGGGTGAAAAGATTCTTTCAGTTGCGGTTGCTGAACACAACGAGGCTGAGGTAAACGAAAAACCAGAAGAGGCTGACGCCGATGCAGGTGAGGTTGATACCGCAGCTTTAGAGGCTGAAAACCGTCAGGCTGACGAAGAAGTTATTGAAACTGAGGAAAATTAATTGCGGTAAACGGCGCTGTATTAAAAAACGGCGCCGAATTTTCCAAAAAAGGTGATTTTTTATAATGAAATGTCCGCATTGTAATTTTGAAAGGGAGGAACCCTTTAAATTTTGTCCAATGTGTGGGGTACAAATGGCTGATAATGAGGAATTAGAAAGAATAATTCCTAAAAACGAGCCACAACCCACCGAAAATATTGAGCCACCCAAAACCGTTACGGTTGTAAGACGTATTCCAAATGGCTTTACCGAAATAGGCTATAATGAACGTAATCAAATTAAAAAACTTTCACGCATTAGTGGTTTTTCGTTTTTATGCCTTGAATTTTTGGCAGGCTATATGATTTATATTGTCCTTTACGGTTTAATGGCGTTTGGCTTTAGTGAACAAAGGGCTGTAAGTATTATTGAAGACCCATATTTTATACAATATTTTCAAATTGTGGCGTCTAGCTTTATGTTTATAGTTCCGTTTACCTTAATTTATAAGCTTTTTGGTTTTAAAATAAGTAAAATTATTAATTTTAACCTACCAAAAACTAAAAATTGGTTTGCAATAGTGTTAATGGGTGTTGGTTTTTGTTCCTTTGCTAATATTGCAACAAATATAGCATCAAACTTTTTTAAAGGCTTTGGTGTGGATTATCACGTAGATTTTGGCGAAGACCCGAAGGGTATTATTGGTATAACACTTTCAATTCTTGCAACGGCGGTTGTACCCGCCTTGGGTGAGGAATTTGCCTGTCGTGGCTTGATTATGGGGTCGCTAAGGAAATATGGCGACGGCTTTGCGGTGTTAACTTCGGCTATAATGTTTGGTTTTATACACGGCAATTTTCAACAAATACCCTTTGCATTTATGGTTGGACTTATTTTAGGCTTTATTACGGTTAAAACAGGTTCTATTTGGCCTGCAGTTTTAATACATTTTTATAATAATCTTTCTTCGGTCATATTTGGTTACGTGTTTGACGGTATGGCAATTGAACTTCAAAACGTTATTTACACAATTTATCTTGTAATTTGTTTGTTTATTGGTATTTTAGGTGTGCTTTTGTTAAGAAATAAGGATGAAGTATTTAAGCTTAGCAATGGTGACACCGAATCGAGCGAGGTTAAAAAATATCAGTGGTATTTTTTATCTGAAACAATAATTTTTGTTATAGCGATTTATATAATCGAATCGCTACAATATTTTAAGGTTTAAGGAGAGGTTTTTATGTACGATTATGGCACAGCAACACTTCCCGAAGAAGAAATTGCTATGGGCGGTATGGCTTTCGGCGGTGCATTCTTAATTATTTTATTTATAATTTTGTTTTTTGCATTTATTTTGGCTGCGGTAGCTATTATTTTTCAGGGCATTGGTATTATGAAAATGCACGAAAAGCTTGGTCTTAAAAACGGTTGGTTTGCTTTTATACCTATTTTAAACCAATATGCTTTAGGTAAGGTTGCCGAACAGTACGTTAAGGCAAACGGCAAAAAGTCGGCAAAGTTTTCAATTATTTTGCCTATTGTATCGATTGTAAGTGTTATAATTGCGGTTTCAATTGGGTTTTTAGGTGGCTTTTTAATGGCAATTTTCCCCGATGCAAGTGAAATTATTGAAGCAGTTATTTCACTTATCAGTTATCCGATTTCAATTGGTCTTTCAATTTTTATGTACGTTGCTTTGTGGCGTGTTTATGCTATTTTTTCAAACAAAAACGCTACACTTTTTACAATTATTTCAATTTTATTTTCGCTTGTTCAACCATTCTTGGTTTTTGCAATAAGAAACAACGACCCTCTTTGTGTTGAAATTCAGGTTCCTGCTGAGGAAATTTTTGAAGAAGCAAAGGTTATCGAATAAATTTATCCCTTTAATTTTTAAAAAGGAGCGATTTTATGTTTAATTTTTTAAGCGCAATGGCTGATAGCTCGGCGACAATGTCTGATGAAGCAACAGTAATAGTTGTATTAATTATTTATGCTTTATTCTTTGGCTTTTTGTTTGGTTTATTATTCTTGTTTTGGATTTTTAAAGCAATTGCACTTTTTAAAATGAGCAAAAAATTAAACCTTTCAGCCCCGTGGATTAGCTTTGTACCTTATTGCTTACCCTTTGCTTATGGCCGCATTGCTGAAATGTATAACAAAAATCATTTCAAAAAGCCAATAAAATATTCAATCTTACTTTTAATACTTCAATTTGTACCAAGTATAGTTGTATTTATTCTTTATTTCTTCCTATTTGCAGTTATTTTTGCTGCAACTGCATTAATGAATGTTCCGGGAATGGAAGTTCTAGCGGTTATTTTAATTTTGTTATTTTATTTAATTTTCTTTGTTACTGTTTTAACTTTGGGATTTTTAGTAAACTTCTTTAACTGCCTTGCTTGTTGGAACGTGTTTGCAATTTTTGGCGGGGAAAAGAACGTGCTTTTATTTATTCTTTCCATTACGGTTGGAATCGAGCCTTTTGTGCTTTTTGCCCTTCGCAACAAAGAACCACAAAATTTAAAGGAAGAATTTATTGTTTCTGAAATTGTGGAAGAAAATCAAATTTAGGTTTATCGCTTGGCTAAATTAGGATATCCTTGGCTCCCTCTGACGAGGGAGCTGTTGGGCGGTAGCGAAACTGAGGGGGAGAAAAGCATTTAAATTTAAGCATTTTATTCTCTCCCTCCGTCTTTTTGCTTTGCAAAAATCCACCTCCCTCGTCAGAGGGAGGCATTGGTCTGTGCAATACGGCCAGCCAGATAAACTATAATTCGAAATAATATTAAAGCGGTAGAAACTAAATAGTTAATTTCTACCGCTTTTTTTAGGTGATAAAATGAACAGAGAATTTATGAAACTTGCTTTACTAGAAGCCGAAAAGGCCGCCGCAAAAGGTGAAGTGCCTGTTGGTGCAGTTATTGTAAAAAACGGCGAGGTTATTGCAACGGGGCACAACCTGCGTGAAGAAAAGCAAAATGCATTATCGCACGCCGAGATGGAAACCATTAACACTGCTTGTAAAAAGCTTGGCAGTTGGCGACTTGACGACTGCGAGCTTTACGTTACACTTGAACCATGCCCAATGTGCACAGGTGCAATTATAAATGCAAGAATTAAAACCGTAATTTTTGGCGCTTACGACAGTAAGATGGGTTGTATGGACAGCGTTATAAATTTGTGTGATTATCCCTTTAACCACCAACCTGAAATTTACGGCGGTATTATGGAGGATGAATGCCTTGCGGTTTTGCAAAATTTTTTTAAAAAATTGCGCTAAAAATTGCCCTTTCACAGCCAATAGAAATTATTAAAACGACCAAATGTACGTTTTTAAGAAACTGATTAGCTGAAAACAAGTCTATTTTTTAAGCATTTTTACCGCTTTTTTGGGTATTATTTCAAGATAGTAAAGCACACCTATATAAGCTATAACTGAGATAGCTGTTAAAAATATTATGTAAACTAAATTGTTTTGAATTTTTAAAAGCTTTAAAGCTGTGTTTATGATATAACAAATCGCCAAGGCCGAGCTTAACGGAAGTATTAAATTATTAAAAATTGAAATTTTTGCCTTGCTTATTTTTATAAGTCTGCCAACGTTTAAAATACAGGTATAAAGGTTTGAAAAATACATTATTAAAATAAATCCATTTATCCCCATTTTAGGTAAAATTATTAAAATTAATAAAAGCCTAATTGCAGAATCGCTAACGGCGGTTTTAAAGGTGAAGGACTGTTGGTCAAGCCCTTTTAAAATTCCGTCGCATATACTGTCAAGGTACATTAGCGGCACTATTGGTGACAGCGCTTTTATTAAATAGCCGACGTCACCGCTTTTATAAATTAAAATACCAATTTTTTCACCTCCAACAAAGAAAACCGAACCGCACAGCATACCGCAAATTAGGGTTAGCTTTATAATTTTTTCAGCGGCGGATTTTATAGCATTTCGGTTTTGGCGGGTAACTGCTTCGCTAATTTCGGGTATAAGTAGGGTGGATACCGAATTTAGTATTGCAGATGGAAAAAATAGTATTGGCAGCGCCATACCCTTTATCATACCAAATTGTGAAAGTGCATTACTGCCCGAAAGTTTAAATTTTGCTAAATTTTTAGGAACTAATATATTTTCACCGGTGCGAAGCAGTGAATTTAAATACCTTCCGCTTGTAATTGGCAGCGAAATGTGAATTATATTACCTAATAAACCATTAATTTTTTCACTCTTTTGTCCTTTTAGTGTTCTTGTTTCGACAAAATATGACAACAATAGCAGTAAAAAGCCAAAAGCTTCTGCCAAAGCATCGCCTAAAATAATACCAAAGCAGCACGCCGCAATGCCTTTTTGGTAAAATGCATTAATAAAGCTTACAATTATTATAATTCGCGCCGCTTGTTCAATTATTTGACCGACGGAATTCGGCAAAATTTTACGTTTTGCGATAAAATATCCCCTTAAAACTGAAGAAGCGCCAATAAATGGAAGGGATAGCGGCAATATTTTAAGGGAAATTACCGTACGACTGTCACCTAAAATTTTATTTCCTATAAATTCGGCACCGAAAATTATTATAACCGCCGAAATCGTCGCAATAATAAGGGTAAGCAGTAATGAGCTTCGCAAAATTCGTTTGCAGTTTTGAGGTTTTTCCTTGGCAATTTCTTCAGCGCAAAGGCGGGTAACAGCGGTTGAAATTCCGCTTGTGGCAAAGGTACTGGCCAAAACGTAGAACGAAAATATAACCTGATAAAGTCCAATACCCTCGCTGCCGATTTTGCCCGACAGCCAAACCTTAAAAATTATGCCTGCAAACCTTAAAAGCAGTGAGGTTGCGGTTAATATGGCGGCATTTTTTATAAAAATTCCTTTTTTAATAAAGCATCGCCCCCAAAAATGATATATTTAATTCTATGAGGCTTTAGCTTTATTAATGAGTATTGAAAAATTTAACATTTTTTAGTATAATGATTATGTATTTAGTTATAAGGAGAGTGATAACATGGCTTCACCCTTAGCGGATAAGCTTCGCCCCAAAAAAATTGAAGAGGTTTTCGGTCAAAAGCATATTTTGGCTGATGGCAAGGTGCTTAGAAGAATTATTGATTCAAAGCAGATACCAAACCTTATATTTTACGGGCCGTCGGGTGTGGGCAAAACCACCGTCGCAAACATAATCGCCCAAAATTGCGGCAAAAAGCTTTGTTATCTTAATGCTACCACCGCCTCAACTGCTGATATTAAGGATATTATATCCACTATTGGCACCTTTGAAAGCAGTAACGGTATTTTGCTTTACCTTGACGAAATTCAGTATTTTAATAAAAAACAACAGCAAATTTTGCTTTCTTATATTGAAAACGGCGATATTACCTTGATTGCATCGACTACTGAAAACCCGTTTTTCTACGTTTATAATGCAATTTTAAGCCGTTCAACAGTTTTTGAATTTAAAACCCTTTCACGTGATGATATTATGGGGGTTATAAACCGTGGTATCAGTTTAGTAAGTGAGGAAAAGGGCAAACCTATTAACATCAGCGAGGATGCGGTTAAAAAAATTGCAACCTCGGCCAATGGGGATGTGCGAAAATCGCTTAACACCCTTGAATTATGCCTTGTAACTGCCGAAACAAGCAAGGATATTACGGTTAGTGACGAATTATTAGAAGAAATTTTGGCTTCAAATTCGGTACGCTACGACCGTGAGGGCGACCAGCATTACGACGTTATTTCGGCTTATCAAAAATCGATGCGAGGCTCTGACCCTGATGCCGCAATTTATTATTTGGGTCGACTTTTAGCTGCAGGGGATTTACCAAGCGCTTGTAGGCGTTTGCTTGTTTGCGCTAACGAGGACGTTGGCCTTGCTTATCCGCAAATTATTCCCATTGTAAAGGCTGCGGTTGACACCGCAATGATGGTGGGACTTCCCGAAGCACGACTACCGCTTGCAAATGCGGTAATTTTGGTTGCTACTGCGCCAAAATCGGTTACTGCGCACGATGCAATTAACGCCGCAATGGCCGATATTGAACGTGGTCTTGGCGGTGATATTCCACGCCATTTGCAAAATAAACACTTTGACGGTGAGGATGCCGAAATTGTTGGTCAGCATTATAAATATCCACACAGCTATAAAGGACATTATGTAAACCAACAATATTTACCCGACGATATAAAAAATAAGAAATATTATAATTTCGGGGATAATAAATTTGAGCAAAGTTCTAAGGAATATTGGGATAAAATTAAGAGGTGAAAACTGTGAAGGAAAATACCTTGCCTAAAAAGAGCGTATGGCTTTGGATGGTTAGAATAGTTGTTATTACCTTTATGTTAGTTGCGGGCTGCTATTATTTTGCGCCCCTTTTCAGTCCTTTAAAAATTGCCGCTATCGTTATTGGCATTTTGGGGCTTATAATTGCTTTTGGTTACCTGCCCTTACTTTTTAAAACCTATAAAATTATACTTTCTAACGATGCGGTTATAGTTAAGTTTGGCGTTTTTATTAAGGTCGAACATATTATGCCCTATAAACGAATGATTTATGCCCAAAGCTTTGAAACCCCACTCGCCAGGCTTTTGGGTGTTGCCGCCGTGCGTCTTAAAGCGGCTCGCAGTTATTTGCTTGTGGCCGAGGTTGAAAAAGAATCGGCACGGGCGATAATTGACTTTTTAGCCGAGGGGGAATCGCATGAATAAAGTCTTTCGTGCCCACCCCTTAATGATTTTAAACTTTTTAAAGCCGTTTTTATTTATTCTTTTAATTCCGGTTGTGCGCGGTCTTATACAGTATGCCGCAAGCGGTGAATATGACAGCATTTTAAAGTTTGAAATTGTGCTTTCGGTGGTGCTGTTTGTTATCGGTTTGTTGCGATGGTGGTGCTTTAAACTTATTTTAAATGAAGAAAAGCACACAATTACCGTTATAAGCGGTTTGTTCTTCCGCCGCACCGCTAAAATTAACGTTGACAGGCTTTCTTCGGTACAAACAAAGCAAAACCCTATTGAATTTATTTTCCGTGCGGTTACTTTTCGCATTAATACCGAAGCGGGCAACCTTGATAAAGCCGATTATGAATTTAAATTAAGTATGAAATCGGCTAAAATGGTGTCTACCTTGCTTTACGGTAAGGGCGAAAATAAGAAAATTAGGTTTTCACTTTTTAAAATTGCAATACTTGCGGCAACCACCTCGTCAGCCTTTACAGGTATGCTTGTTGGCGTTCCACTTATTTACAGGGCAGGCAATTTGCTTGAAATTGCTATAAGTGATATGCTTATTAACGAAATTAACAACGTTTCCCAAAAGATTGAAACCTATTTTCCACCTGTTGTTAATGCAATATGCCTTGTGTTTTTGACATCTTATTTAATTTCTTTCTTATATTCCTTATTTAAATACATTAATTTTAGGCTAAGATTAGGTGAGGATAAGTTAGAAATCAGGTCGGGCTTTTTTGTACGCACCCGTACCGCCTTTAAAAAAGCGGCTATTAATAACGTTAGAATTGAACAATCCTTTTTAATGCTGCTGTTAAAGCGCTTTGCAATGCGTGTTAGCGTTGGTGGTTATGGTGAAAGCAAAAGCCGTTCCGAAGTGGTAATTCCGCTTGAAAAGGGGCAAGAAATTCGCAAACACTTTGCTGAATATTTACCATTCTTTAAATGTGACACGGGAGTGTTTATTAAACCGCGTGCAACTGCAGTTAACCGAAGCCGATTTTTATTTTTCCCAACCATTTATTTTATTACAGCGGTTGTTTTGGCAATTATACTTGGCAACAGGTTTGACGATTTTGACCGTTTTGCTTTGTTTTGCTTGTGGGTAGTTGGCGTTTTAATTATTATTCACGCTTGGTTTTGCCTTTTCGAATGCTTTAAGGGCAAGGTTGATTTTGGCGAAAACGTATTTATCCGCAGTCGCAAGGGCTTTAAAACCTGCGAGCTTTACTGTCCAAAAGAAAATGTGGGTGAAATTAAGCTTGTGCGCTTTCCTGCTGATATGTGGCACCACACCTGCCGTTTGCGTATAACGGTTAGAAGCGAACGTGCTGACAGCCTTCGTGTAAGGCATCTTGATTATGAAACGGTTAAAAAGACCGTAAACGAATATTTTAATATTAATGCATAAATTCACAGTATTTACCCAAAATAATAAAAATGTTTCACGTGAAACATGGGGGGTTATACTGTGAATTTTCTTTTAGATTTATTAAAGGCCTTTGCCATCGGCGGCGCAATTTGTGTTATTGGTCAGCTACTTATTGACCTCACCAAGCTTACACCCGCAAGAATACTTGTATCCTACGTGGTTTCGGGCGTAATACTTACCGGTATTGGTATGTACGGCGGCTTGGTAAATTTTGCAGGTTCGGGGGCCACCGTACCGCTTACGGGCTTTGGTTATAGCTTGGCAAAGGGTGTTGAAAAGGCAGTTAATGAATATGGACTGATAGGCGCATTAACAGGTGGTTTAACCGCCACCGCCGCAGGAATTACCACAGCTATTGTAATGGGTCTTTTAATGTCGTTAATATTTAAATCAAAGGATAAATAAAAAACTGCGGTATTTCTACCGCAGTTTATTTTTAATTTTATTCAAATTATAGTTTATCGGGCTAACGCCCAATTCGGAATTCGTAATACGTAATTCGGAATTATTGTACAAACCCTTGCCTCCATCTGATGAGGGAGGTGGATTTTTGCGAAGCAAAAAGACGGAGGGAGAGACCGAAAACACTGTAAATAAGCACTTTCTCTCCCTCAGTCACGAGTTCCTCGTGCCAGCTCTCGCACTGCGGTGCTCGGTCCCTCTGCGGCTCTAACAGTCCACCGGACTGTT
>JAZKZS010000036.1:0-58908 GCA_045612765.1 Acutalibacteraceae bacterium | reverse complement strand
AGGCGAGGGCAGCGCCGAGACAAAATCCCTTTCAGCGTGCCAATTTAGAGAGAGTGATGTCGTAGACGTTGCTCTCTCTAAATTTTTATATGGAGAAAGGGATTCGAAGCCCGAGGGGGCACGAAGCGTTAAGCAAAACAGTTTAAATAACTGTTTTATAGCTGAGTGGTGCGACGGCGGGTACTGCGAGCAGTGCGGAGCGGTCGCCGAGCAGGAAATACGCGAAGCGGATTTATCCCTTTCAGCGTGCCAATAAACTTTATTTGGTTTTATTTGAAAAAACATTATAAATATGCTATAATTATATTAATCTTCCACCAAAGGTGATAATTATGGATTTATTAACATTGCAAACCAAGGTTTGTGAAATTGTAAAACAAGCGGCAGATAAATATTTTAACACCGCAACGACCATTATAGAAAAAGAAGGTGCGGCAAACATTGTAACCGATGCCGACCTTAACGTGCAAAGCTTTTTAATGGAAAACCTAAAAAGCCTTTTGCCAAACAGCAGCTTTTTGTGTGAGGAAAACGACGTTACAAGCACCGACACCGAATTTGTATGGATTATTGACCCAATTGATGGCACCACAAATTTTGCGCGTGGTTTATACGAATGTGCCATTTCGGTTGGACTTATTAAAAACGGCGTTTCAGTGCTGGGTGTTGTTTACGCCCCACGAATGAATTTGCTTTTCAACGCTACCAAGGGTGGCGGCGCTTTTTGCAATGGCGAAAAAATTCACACCTCAAATAAAAGCTTTAGTCAGTCTATTCTTTGCACAGCATTTTGCCTTTACCACAAGGAATATGCTTCCATTTGCGCCGATATTATGCTTAAAGCGCTCCCGCTTTGCAGCGATATACGACGTTTTGGCTCCTGTGCGATCGAGCTTTGCCTTTTAGCCTGTGGCAAATGCGATTTGTATTTTGAATATAGAATATGCCCTTGGGATTATGCCGGCGCATACCTGATTTTAACCGAAGCGGGAGGTATAATAAGCGGATATAATACGCAAGAATTAGATTTTAAGACAGACACCATATTAATAGCCGCCAATAATGCCGAAAATTATGAAAAGCTTAACAGCATTATAAACGAGGTTATAAAAAAGGTATAAAATTAGCCCCACCGTTAAAGGTGGGGCTTTTGTTTTATTGACTTACTGTTGATTCAACGCTTGAGGTATTAGTTGTTTCTTCTACCTTTATGTTATCCATAACAAAGCGGTAAAAATCCTCGTTCATAACGTCAAGGGAAGCGGTATAGCGTGCTTTTGTAACGGCTACGCAATAGTCTAAATGGTTTTGTTTTTCCTCTTCGGTCAGCTTTTCAGCTTCGGGCAACCATTCAGCCTTACCGTTTTGAGCATTATATTTTACATATTCGGTTACAAAGCTTTTGTTATAAAGCATTGCAATGTGGGTATTGTTTGCAAAAATATCAGTACCGGGAAGCAAACGTGAATCATATTCCATACCCCAAAGGTTAAGCACGGTGGGTAAAATATCAACGTTGCAAACAGGTGCGTCAACCTCTACCGTTTCAATACCTGGGCAATACATAATACAACTTGACTTATATCTTTCAAAGTTAGATTCAAGATGTCTGCCCGCCAAGGAATCCACATGGTTGTCGGCAAGATAATATGGATAATGGTCACCAACTATAACAATCATAGTTTTGTCAAGCTTGCCCGCCGCTTCAAGCTTTTCAAGCAAATAGGTCATAGCTTTTTCAAGCTCGTAATTTGCGGCAATATAATATTTAGCCTGTGTTGTAAGCTGTCTATCACCCAAAAGTGATTCTACCGTTTTAATGTTACGTACTGCGATTGGGTTTGCGATAGAATATGGGCCATGACCCGAGAAGGTCATATAATATGCGTGGAACTGTTCCTGACTGATATAATCGTCAATTGATTGCGCCATCATTTCAAGGTCAGATGACGGCCAAGCAGTTGTAAACTTCATACCACTGCCCATAAATTTAAGGTTTGTATACCCCAAATTGGGGTGGGTTTTGTTTCGCTGATAATAATAACCATAAAAATTATGGAAAGAATGTGTTTTAACGCCAATTGCTTCAAACATATTGCCTAAAGCATAGGGCAACAGCTTGTTTTTAGAATTAACAAAGCTACCTTGTGTAGAATTGGCGTTTGCCACACGGGAAACGTCAGGCCAAAGACCTGTCATAAAAGCAAATTCACCATTAGTGGTGGTATTTTTAAACGAATTATAAAAATTGTTAAGCACAATACCGCCCTGACTCATTTTATAAAGTGTAGGAGTAACAACAGGGTCAATAGCATAGCTTGAAAAGGCTTCGGCAGTGATATAAATTAAATTATAATCCTTCATACTGCCTGTGTATTCATTTTTGTTGGTGCCGTTTAGCGCGCCAAAATAATCACACAATGCCTGCTTGCCCGAATCGTTGGTTAAAAGCTTTAAGGCTTCAAAGTTAATACTTTCAATAATATTTGGGGTAGTATCAACTTGTGGTTCCTCAGGAAGATCGGGAATAACAAGTGTGTTTTCTTCCTTGGCGCCGCCGAAAATTTTATATTTTAATTCAACAATAGAATTTGTTAAAACACCCAAGCGACCTGCTGCAGTGTCTGTGTCGATATAGCTTGAGGTGTATGCATGGTAGGGTGAAAAATCGCCCGTGCCGAAGGGCAAAAGCAATAAAACCCCTAAAAACCAAAAAGCAACACAGCTTAAGACGGTAGCTATACGTACCCCAATGCCAACGCCCTTAAAATTTCTTTTAGGTGAGAAAGCGGCATAAACCACAGCGGCAATAACAGGTAATAAGCAAAGAATTATCCAAATAACTGAATTGCCGATAGTTTCTAACAAACCGCCGCCAAAATCCTTAATAGCGTCAGCACCGTTACCAACCTGCGAAACAGAGAAAAACGAACCGAATATGCGGTGATATACAAGCTGACTTACATAAAAGGCAAAGGGCAAAAGCATAACAACGGGTGTTACAATGCGGTTATATTTAACCTTACGTTTAGCCCAACCTGTAAAGGCCGCCAACAACACCGAAAGGCTTGGCAAAAAGAAAATAAAATAAAATTTAATATCTTCAAACCCATTTTGCGCGCAAAGCAAAACTTCCCAAAAAACAAGTGCAATAAAATAAAGTGAAGCATATTTAAAAGTAGATTTAATTTCACTTTTTATTTGGTCGGTAATATACAATTTGCTGACTGTCCAATTAAACAGCGCCCTAATTTTACGACTCATATATTTACTCCTTAATTTAATTAGACCATAGATAACATACATTATACCACTTTTTTTACAAAAATCAATTGATTTTGACATTTTTTAAAAACTTGCCCTTTTAAGCTTTAAATGTTATAATACTAAAAAACACACAAAGGATTTATTATGGAAACAGAGCTTTGGCAATATTTAAAAACTGCACAAAAGCCGATTGTACTTTACGGTATGGGCAACGGTGCGGATAAAATTATAAGGGTTTTAGATGAAAAAGGCATTGAATTTAAAGGTGTTTTTGCAAGTGACGGCTTTGTACGGCCCAAGCTTTTTCACGGTCACCAAATTTCAAGCTATGCCGACCTAAAAGCCAAATTTGGCGATATGATTGTGCTTTTATGCTTTGGCAGCAACTTGCCCGACGTTATTGAAAATATTTTAAAAATTGCAGCCGAACAAGAGCTTTACGCCCCCGAGGTTGCAGTTATTGGCGACGGACTTTTCGATTATGATTTTTTACACAAAAATGCCGAAACACTTAAATGGGTTTACGACCGCTTGGCCGACGATATTTCACGCTATACCTTTGAAAATATTTTAAAGTATAAATTAAGCGGTAAAATTAATTATTTAATTGACTGTCAGGTTGACGAAAACGAGCCGTACACTTCATTTTTAAAGCTTGACGGGGAACGATTTTTAGACCTTGGCGCCTATAACGGTGACACCGTTTTGGGCTTTACCCAAAGCTGCCCAAATTACCAAAGCATTACCGCGGTCGAGCCTGACCGTAAAACCTTTAAAAAGCTTTTAAATAATACCGAAAGCATTCAAAACCTTACCACCATTAACGCTTGTATTTCAGACAAGTGCGAAACGGTTAATTTTAAAATGCTTGGGGGTAGAAATTCGGTTTTAGGTGACGGCAAAGACCAAATCGAAGCCATAACTATTGATTCGTTAAGCTTTAACCCCACCTATATTAAAATGGACGTTGAGGGTGAAGAGGTTGCCGCAATTTTGGGTGGTAAGAACACAATTTTAAACCACAAACCAAAAATGCTTGTTTCGGCATACCACCGCACCGATGATTTTATAACCATACCTAAAGCCGTTTTTGATATTAGGGACGATTATAAAATTTATATTCGCCATTTTAAATACCTTCCCGCATGGGATACAAATTTTTATTTCATATAACCTTTATAACAACAAAACCCAAGTCTTTCGACTTGGGTTTTAAAATTAATCAACAATATTAGAAGCTTTTATCATATTGAAAAAGGTTTCGTTTTTTAATGCCTCCAACATAATGGTTGCACTGTTTACGTTAGTAGCAAGTGGGATTTTTTGCACGTCGCCAAGACGAAGAAGGGCTGAAACGTCAGGTTCGTGAGGCTGTGCGGTAAGTGGGTCACGCAAAAATACAATAAGGTCAAGCTCGCCATTGGCAAGCATAGCGCCTATTTGCTGGTCGCCACCCTTGGGGCCGCTTTTCATACGTACAATTTTAAGACCTGTTTCGCCCATTATAAGTGTTCCGGTAGTGCCGGTAGCATATAATTCGTACTTTGCAAGCACGTCCTTATATTTTTTTGCAAGCTCAATAATTTCGTTTTTCTTTTTATCGTGTGCAATTAATGCAATTTTCATTTTTTTATCCTTTCAAAAATAATTTTATTATAAAATTTCTATTAAAATTTAGATGTAGTATCACTACTTTTAGATTATATCATACTTTAGATTATTTTTTCAAGAGGTTACGTTATATAAAAATAATGCCATAAAGCACAAGCTTTTTTGCTATATTATAAAAAACAGCAAGAACTTTTCATTCAAAGTCCCTGCTGTTTTAATTTTCTATATCCTTTTTAATTTGGGCTTTAAGCTCTTCAAGTGATGAAAATTTCTTTTCATCCCTTAAAAATTTAACCGGTATAACGGTAATTTCTTTGCCGTACAAATTACCCGAAAAGTTTTTAACAAAGGTTTCGCTTATAACGTAATCGGTTTTATATGTGGGTCGAACGCCAATATCGGTTATGGCGTTGTATTCTGCACCGTCAATTAAAATCTTGGTTTTATAAACACCAAAGCGAAGGGTTACAAGCTCTTCGGGGTATTTTTGGTTTATTGTAGGAAAGCCTATCGTTCGGCCACGTTGGTCGCCCTTTTGAACAGCAGCGATAAAGCTGAATGGCTTAAACAAATATTTATTGGCTTCCTCTACACGTCCGTCCTTTAAAAGCGAACGGACATATGACGACGAAAGAGCTGTACCGTCGGGCAAAAGGTATGAATCCGAAATACGAAGCTTTATGCCGTTTTCTTTGCAAAACTTCATAAGTAAAGCGGTATCGCCCCTGCCCATTGCACCAAAGCGGTAATTAAAACCGCAAGCAATAAAGTCAGCGCCAATTTCATTTTTTAAATAATTTAAAAAGCTTTCGGGAGAATCGTTTCTAACCTTTAAAAAATCAAGGGTTACAACCTCGTCAATGCCGAATTCCTTTAAAGCACGGCATTTATCCTCATAGCTTAAAAGCAAATCCATACCGCCCGAAATTACCATTTTAGGCGGTATTTTAAATATTACCGCAACCTTTTTATAACCCTGTGGCAAGGATAAAACCTGTCGGTGAGCAGTATGAAGCCCGTCAAAGCTACCAAGCGCTACGGCTATTTTCTTCATACACTCACCTCGGGATAATTTATTATACACTTAATTGCAACCTGCTGTTTTTCACAGTCGGCAATGCCAATGCCTAAAAATTGATTTTTATATTTAATTCTGAAAAGCTCGTTTTCGCCAAAGCTTTCAATATTAAGCCTGTGAAAAGCCAACTGACCGCCGTTGCAAAAACGTGTTGCCTGATTTTTGGTAACACTTAATGCGCGAAGGTGCTTAACGGCAATTTCTTCATTTAATAAATATTCCGAAATGCTGTCTTCGGTAAGACTTTCCAAATCAATACACTGTGAAATGTCAAACCCTGCGGTTTCAACACGTTGTAAAGCGGTTAGGGTTGCGCCGCAGCCCAACGCCTCGCCAATATCACGTGCGAGTGACCTTATATACGTACCCTTTGAAACGTGACAAAAAACCGAAAAGCAATTATTGCTGTCAAGCGGTTGTGTAACCGAAAGGTCAAAAACTTCAATTTCACGGGGTTCGATTTCCACCGTTTTGCCTTGACGTGCAAGGTCGTAAAGCCTAACACCGTCTTTTTTAAGTGCGCTGTACATTGGCGGCACCTGACTTATTTTACCCATAAATTTTTGAAGAATATCATCAATATCCTTTTGGGTAACCGTAGCATCACGAATTTCTAAAACCTCACCCGTGATATCGCAGGTGTCGGTTGTGGTGCCAAGCTTAACCTGGGCAATATATTTTTTGTCAGCCGCCAACACAAGTGAGCAAAGCGAGGTGGCGCGGCCTAAAAACACAGGCAAAACACCTGTTGCCATTGGGTCTAACGTGCCCGTATGCCCTACCCTTTTCTCACTCGCCGCGCGTTTTACCGCCGACACCGCCGAAAAAGAAGTAATACCGCTTGGTTTATTAATTAACAGAAGTCCCTGCATTGCAGTCCTCCATATATTTGCCGACAACCTCTAAAATTTGGGCTTTAACCTCGGCCAAGGTACCGTTAATCACAGCAGCCGCAGCCGACTTGTGTCCGCCGCCGCCAAACTGCTTTGCAATTTCAGCCGAATTTAGCTTTTCAAAGGTACGGAAGGAAACCTTAAAGGCATTTTCGTTAATTTGCTTTACGGTAATGCCAATATCGGTGCCTTCTACACTGCGGGAAATAAGGGCTATGCCCTCTAAATCCGAGCCATAGCAGCCTGTAACGTCCTGCATTTGACTTGTAACACTTAAAATTATGCACTTATCGTTAAAGTGGTATTCTGCACCCTCAAGCACTCGGCGTTCCATATCTAAAAGATTTTTTGACTTTGTATCGAACATTAAGCGGTTAATTTCGCCCGTGTTGATATTATAATCGTAAAGCATTGCCGCAATCATGTGGGTTTTAGCAGTTACGTTGGAATACTTAAAACAACCCGTGTCAGTGGCAATACCGGCATAAATTGCACGTGCGGTAACGTCATTAATGTTTACACGCATAAGTGTTAAAAGTTCAAAAATACTTTCAGCAGTTGCCGCAGCGTTAGTATCAAGATACAAATTTTTAGCGTAATGGCTGTTGGTTATATGGTGGTCGATACACAAATCAATAATATCGCCAAATTCCTCAGCCAAGGCACCTAAAAGCTTTTTATCGGCAATATCTACCGCAATTATAGTAGCATTTTCACGGCCGATATGGTTTGTGGGGCGCACAAAAAAGTCATATTTTTTGTGAATAACGTCGGGGCATAAAACGCAAGCAACCTTGCCAATTTCATTTAATCCGTAATAAAGCGCATAAGCCGAACCCAAGGTGTCACCGTCGGGTGATGCATGGGTAAGTATTATATAATTGTCATGCTTTTTTAAATACCTTGCCGTTTGCTTTAGGGTAAGCTCACGGCATAAGGTATTGTCTTTATTCTTCATCATTACTTTCCTCTTTAAAAGATTCGATAATTTGGGAAATGTGTGCACTGTGCGCAATAGAATCATCTGCTATAAAGCGAAGCTCGGGCACCTTACGAAGCTTAAGCCTTGCGCCAAGCTCACGCCTTAAATAGCCTGAAGCACCCTTAAGGGCCTTAACCGAAGCAACGGTTGCTTCGTAACCCTCAATAGCGCTAACGTAAACGGTTGCGTAGGAAAGATCGCCCGTAACGTCAACCTTAACAATGCTTAAAAGCTTGCTGACTCTGGGGTCTTTTACCTCACGCAATAATTCAGACAGGCATACCCTTACATCAGATGTTATGCGGTTAATTTTAAATCCTGCCATTAATCTCTATACTCCTCCATAATGAAGGCTTCGAAAATGTCGCCTTCCTTAATATCGGCAAATTTTTCAAGACCGATACCACATTCATAGCCTTGTGCAACTTCCTTAACGTCATCCTTAAATCGACGGAGAGAGTCAATTTTATCTTCGCAAATTACGATACCGTCACGAACAAGACGAAGCTGAGCGGAACGTGCAACCTTACCGTGTGTAATGTAGCAGCCTGCAATTGTACCAACGTTAGAAATTTTATAAACGCTTCTAACTTCGGCAGTACCGATAATATTTTCACGGAACTTGGGCGCTAACATACCCTTCATAGCGGCTTCGATTTCTTCAATGCAGTCGTAAATAATGCGGTACATACGCATATCAACGCCTTCACGTTCAGCGGTTTCCTTTGCAACGGTGTCAGGGCGAACGTTAAAGCCAACGATAATAGCACCGGATGCCTGAGCCAAGGTAACGTCAGATTCGTTAATTGCGCCTACACCACCGTGAATTACGCAAACCTTAACCTCTTCATTAGAAAGCTTAACAAGGCTTTCACGTACAGCCTCAACCGAGCCTTGAACATCAGCCTTAACGATAATGTTAAGCTCCTTAAGGTCGCCTGCTGAAAGGTTATCGAATAGGTTATCAAGTGTAACCTTTTGTTTTGCGTTGTTAAGTTCGTCCTTAGCCTTTTGCTTTCTTTGCTCAACAAGCTGACGTGCAAGACGTTCGTCAGATACTGCGTCGAATACGTCACCTGCGTTTGGTGTTTCGGCAAGACCTGTAATTTCAACAGGAACTGACGGACCTGCGGTTTTAAGTTCAACACCGTTTTCGTTGGTCATTACACGAACACGGCCAACGGCTGTACCAGCCACAATAATGTCACCTGTTTTAAGTGTACCGTTTTGAACAAGAAGTGAAGCAACAGGACCACGGCCCTTATCAAGACGTGCTTCAATAACAATACCCTTTGCACGACGGTCGGGGTTTGCCTTAAGCTCTTGCATTTCGGCAACTAAAAGAATATTTTCCAAAAGGTTGTCAATACCGGTGTGTGCCTTAGCAGAAACGGGAACGCAAATAATATCGCCGCCCCATTCTTCAGGTACAAGCTCGTGTTCAGTAAGCTGTTGCATAATACGGTCGGGATTTGCTTCGGGCTTATCCATTTTATTAATAGCAACAATAATTTGAACCTTTGCGGCTTTAGCATGGTTAATTGCTTCAATAGTTTGTGGCATAATACCGTCGTCGGCAGCAACTACAAGCACCGCAATGTCGGTAGCCATAGCACCACGCTGACGCATTGAGGTAAAGGCTGCGTGACCGGGTGTGTCAAGGAAGGTAATATCTTCACCGTTGCAGTTTACACGGTAAGCACCGATGTGCTGTGTAATACCACCCGCTTCGGTAGAGGTGACTGCTGTGTCGCGAATAGCATCCAAAAGTGAGGTTTTACCGTGGTCAACGTGACCCATAACAACAACAACAGGGCTACGGGGCTTAAGATTTTCAGCAGTATCTTCGGTGTCATCCATAATTTTTTCTTCAATGGTAACAACAACTGCTTTTTGAATTTTAGCGCCCATTTCGGTAACAACGATTTCAGCAGTATCATAGTCGATAACCTGATTAACTGTTGCCATCATACCAAGCTTTAAAAGCTCTTTAATAACTTCGGCAGCAGTTTTCTTCATAGCGGCTGCAAGCTCGCCCACAGTAATTTCGTCCCCAACAGTAACTGTAATGGGGGTTTTCTTAATACGTTCAAGCTGCATTCTGCGCATTTTATCTGCTTCGGTTTCACGCTTAGCGCCTTGGGGACGCTTGTAGTCTTTAGACTTTTGCTTGATTTTTTGCTTGCGTGAGTAATTGTCCTGCATAGAGTTTGCGGGTGCAATTGTTTCATATTTTTCGTTATATTTATCGATATTTACATTAGAAGTACGGGTATCGATATGACGAATTTCAGCAGGGCCACGGTTGGGTGTATCACCTGCCACCTTATCCTTTTTCTTCGAAACAAAGGGTTGTGGGTCAGAAGGCTTGTGTTCCTTCTTAACTTCATTCTTTGGTGCTTCAGGCTTCTTTTGTTCGGGCTTTTTAGCCTCGGCCTTAGGTGCTTCCTTCTTGGGCGCTTCCTTCTTAACCTCGGGCTTTTTCTGTTCAGGTTTGGGCTCAGCCTTTTTAGCTTCGGGCTTTTTAGCCTCGGCCTTAGGTGCTTTTGCGGCGTCCTGTGCGGCTGCGGCAGCCTTTAACTGCTCCAAAATTGCCATTTGCTCTAAAAGCTTTTTGTTCTTTTCATCTTCACGTGCCTTTTTAGCCTTTTCACGTGCTTCGGCACCGGTTGCAAAATAAGCAGTAAAATCCTTTACAGCATTATCTTTAGTAAGTTTATTGAAAAAACGACCTATTTCTTCTTCATTAAGGGTTGCGCTTGATTTCTTTTCGCTGCCTGACACTTCAGTAGCGATAACTGCAACGTCTTTAGAACTCATACCAAGGTCTTTTGCAAGGTCACTGACTTTATATTTATTGGTCATTAGCATATCCTCCTTTAATTGCTTCGGCAAATGATTTATCATTTACCGAAAGAATACCGCATTTTCGGCCGACTGCCTTACTTACGGCTTCGATATTATTATCGGTTAATACGATAAACGGAACTTCTTTTTTATTTGCGTGAAAACCTATTTCTTTTTTACTCTTGTCGGACACGTCGTTTGCGCAAACCACCAAAAAGCTTTTACCCGCCTTTATTGTAGCGCAGGCCATATCCATTCCAAACGAAAGCTTACCCGCCTTTGCGGCAAAGCCCAAAAGGGTTAAAGTTTTATTATTCACCTTTTTTCAATAGCTCCTTTAAGCTGTTCGTAAATTTCATCAGCTATGGGGCTTGCGAAGGCACGTGAAAACGATTTTTGCTTTTGCGCTTTCGAAAGACATTCAACGCTGTTGCAAATATAAGCACCTCGTCCGTTAAGCTTGCCTGTAAAATCAAGCTTAATTTCACCTTCGGGAGTTTTTACAATCCTTATAAGCTCTCTCTTAGGCTTCATTTCATGACAGCCCGTACACATACGCATAGGTATTTTTTTAACACTCATAACAAAAAGTTCCTTCTAAAAATTTAAATTATTCGCCGTAATATCCGCTTTCGGGGTGAATGTCAATTTTCCAACCTGTAAGCTTAGCGGCAAGGCGTACATTTTGACCCTTATTACCAATTGCAAGTGATAGCTGTGCATCTGGCACCTTAACCTTGCAAGCCTTAGGTTCTTCAGACAATACTTCAACAGAGGTTACCTTTGCAGGTGACAATGCTTCAGAAACAAAAGCAACGGGGTCTTCACTATATTTAACAATATCAATTTTTTCGCCTGCGAGTTCATCAACAATTTTGTTTACTCGTTCACCTCTTGGGCCAATGCAAGCGCCGATGGGGTCGATTTCGGGATTAGCGGAATAAACCGCAATCTTTGTACGTGAGCCTGCTTGACGTGAAACCGATTTAATTTCAATTGTGCCGTCGAAAATTTCGGGTACTTCGGTTTCAAAAAGGCGTTTTACAAGGCCGGGATGTGTACGTGAAAGCATTACACGTGCGCCACGTTCGGTTTCCTTAACGTCAACAATGTAAACTTTAATGTGGTCGCCTTCCTTTAAAACCTCATCAGGAACCTGTTCAGCCTTGGGAAGTGTTGCGTCAGAATGGCCAATAGTTAAAATTGCATTGCCTGTCCTGGGGTCAATTTTTTGAACAACCGCTGTAAGTAGCTCACGTGTGTGGCTTTGGAATTCAGCCAAGGTGTGTCCACGTTCAGCCTCACGAACACCCTGACGGAAGTTATTCTTTGAATTTTGTGCAACCACACGACCAAACTTTCTGGGGTCAAGCTTAATGTCAACAAAACCGTTTTCAATTGAATTTGTATCAATTAATGCAGCATCTTCTTTTGAAATTTCGGTATATGGATCCATAACCTCGTCAACAACGGTTTTACGTGCAGTAACCACAAATGCCTGACTTTCAACATCAATTTTGCAGGTAACGATTTCATTGCCCCCAAAATCCTTACGGGCAGCAACTACAATAGCATCTGCAATTTTTTCTGCAATAAATTCAGCAGGGATGCCCTTTTCTTCTGCCATAAGCTTTAATGCTTCAAAAAATTCAGCATAATTTACTTCGTCTTTTTTAATCTTTTTTGCTCTTGCCATTTTTCCAAATTCCTCCGTTAAAATATTTTAAGTTTTTTAATCACAATAATGTACGTTTGCCTTAGAAATTTCCTTTAATGCAAATTCGTAAGACTTGCCGTCAACATCTAAAATAACATTTTCGCCAAAATCGGTAAGTGTACCTATAAATTCCTTAACACCGTCAAGCGCCTTGTAAAGCTTAACCTTAATAGTAGCACCCTTCATTGCTTCAAAGTGTGCAGGTCTTGTAAGCTCACGGTCGATACCGCAGGAGCAAACCTCAAGATAATAGGATTTATCAATTGGGTCAGCTTCGTCGATAATAGGGTCGATAGCGTGAGAAACGTTAGTGCAGTCATCAATATTGATGCCACCATCCTTATCGATAAACACCCTTAAATACCAAGAAGCGCCTTCCTTTAAAAAGCGCACGTCCCAAAGGGTAACGCCCTGTTCTTCAACCGTGCTCTTAATGAGGTCATAGACACGTTCGGCTGCATTTGCCATAAATTCATCTCCTTGCAAAACAAAAGTGAGCGGCTGTTTAGCCACTCACCTTTCTTAGAATTATTACAAATGGATTATAACACATAATTTATATAAAATCAAGTATTATTTTATATATTTAATAATCGTCACCTTCGTAGGTGTTTATATAAATTTTAATAGCTATTTCAGCATTTACCGTGTCGCCCGCAGCAGGATATTGTTCAATAATTTGACCGGGGGCAGAATCCTCGTCATATCTATACAAGGGCTCAATATTTTCATAAAGAAAGCCCGCCTTTAAAAGTTCAAGCTTTGCTTCCATTTCGGTTTTGTTTAAAACGTTAGGCATTTTAAATTCCTTACGGCCAAGGCTTATAACAATTTCAATTTCGGTGCCCTTTGGAACCTCACTATCCTTTGCAATAGACTGACTGCAAATTGTACCTCGTGGATGTGAAGAATATTCCTTACCCTTTATTACAAAAACAAAGTTTTCATTGTCTTCAACCTCTAAAACGTCAGAAAGGTATGAACCCACAAAATTAGGTACGATATAAAGGGTTTCAATATCGTCAGGATAGCTTTCCTCACTTGAATTATCAATAACAGGTGAACTGGTTGAAGGTGTAGAAGGCTGAGAGTTGTTATCGTTACCGAAAATACTGTCACGGAAAACGGTAAAAATTAAGATAATTGCTAAAAGCAAAATGAAAACAACCGTAACAATAGTGGTTACAAGCACCACCTTACCGCTACCGGATTTGCTTTTCTTTTCGTTGCCGTTTTCTTTTTTATCAGCCACTGCAACTGCCGCAGCGGGAAATTCGCCGTAAACTAATTGGTTTTTAAGCGCTTCCATATCAGCGGTACGGTCACAAGGCTTAACCTGCAAAGCATTAGCCAAAGAAATAAGCACCTGACGGGGCAATTCTTCAGCAAATTTTGAAGGAATTGACATAGAATCGTTTTCGAGTCGTGCAGTTGCCTTTGCAGGAAGATTACCAATAAGCACATTGAAAAGTGTTGCGCAAAAACCGTAAACGTCGGTATGGGGCCCAACTTTAAATTCTTCTTCGGTTTTATACTGTTCAATGGCGGCAAAGCCGTCAAGCACTTCAAACTGCACCTCGTCATTTTCATAACGAAGCTTATTAATTGAATAACCTGTAAGGCGAAGCTTGCCGTCACGGCCGACAATAACCGTATCGGTAGAAATACCCTTATGCACAATACCAAGCTCATGCATACCCTTGATTGTATCAATAAGGGGCAAAAACAATGCGCGTGCCTGTTCCCACTTCAAAGTGCCGCCATTACGTGATAAAAAGTCACTTAAAGTAACCCCTTGAATGTTTTGCATTATTGCAAAAGCGGTGCCGTTTTCTTCAAAAATTTCAATCACAGGCACCAAGGATGGCAAATCACTTGATTTAATGGTTTTATTAATTTCTAAAAATTCCAAAAGACCTTCATTAAAGGTATATTCCTTACCCTTAAGCATTGAAACCGTCTTGTCCGGATTACGCTTTGCAACACCGGCGGGGAAATATTCACGAATTTGAACGATTGAATCGTTAGTGGTATCCCAACCGATATAATCAATACCTTCGCCATTGGCTGAAAGTACCCTGCCAACAATAAAACGGTCGTTAATCATGGTTTTTAGCGGTACTGCATTTTTAGGGTTTTTGGCCTTAGCTTCAAAACCGCAAATGGGGCAAACCTGTTCGCCGCCATTATCATTCATACAGCCCATACAAAGTCTGTCGGTGCTTAGCATAAACAACCTCCAAATAAAATAAATTTTACTTATCTCGTATTATTATACCATACTTGTCAAGTATTGTCAGTATTTTCATCCTTTTTATCACCTTTGGGAATAGCAAGCATATTCCTGAAAACACAGGTGTGATGAGGTGTTATTACTCTATCCTCGTGAAGCGAGCCAAAATACCAATGCTTAAATTCACAAGCGGCGCCTACCTCTTGAAAATAGCCGTTAAGCTTATTTACACGGTCGGTATCGCCATGGCGCAAAAGCATTGCGCTTTTAACTAATGACGGCGGCTCGTGGGTGATGAAATAATCCACCTTACAGCCCACCTCATCCAAAGCCTGTGCGCCCTTAGCCATTTCTAAAGCGGTGGGTTCTTCGTCGCTCCACCACGTGCCCTGTTCACGCCGCATTTCACGGTCGGTGCTTTCGCCACCGCCAAACGTAAAGAAGGTATTACCTTCTAAATCAAAAATTTGCCCACGCATTAAATGAATAAGATTACCTTTAATACGGTGTACCATACCACCATGCCAATATGTCACACGAGAACGGTTTATGCGGTCTAAATTGTCGTGTGTGCCGTCAATAAAAGCTGTTACAAAACGGCGGTTTGCCAAATAATCAATAACCTCACGCTCGGTCTTATCGCCCGAAAATATGTAACCAAAATCACCGCATACTAAAAGTATATCACCGCTTTTAAGCTTGCGAAAGTTTTTATCATAAAGGCGTTCAAGCTCGCCGTGCATATCGCCCGTTACATAAACCACACCGTGTCACCTCTTTTTTGAAAATTACTCTTTATTTTTATTATAATTATTGGTATAATGATTTTATAAGCACTATTATACTACATTGCGAGGTAAATTTCTATGCCTAAAAAGGTTTTTTCCATATTTTTTATATGTTTTTTAATAATTACGTCGGTTTTTGTACCTGTTTCAACCTCTGCCTATGAGATTACAAGCTTTGAAATTACCGCACAAGCGGGTATGCTTGTATCCTTAGATACAGGCGAGGTGCTTTGGGCGAAAAACGCCGACCAAAAAATGTACCCCGCATCTATAACAAAAATAATGACAGCTATTATAATGGTTGAAAGCGATATTTGGAACCCTGAAGGCAAGGTTACCCTTACCAAAGCCGCGCTTGATAAAACCCTTGGCACCGGTCTTGCGGTATCACTTATGAACGAGGGTGAGGAATTTACCCAGCTTGACCTTTTGTATATGGTGCTTTTATCATCCTTTGGTGACTGTGCATACCTTGCGGCTGACATTTACGGCGGCAGCTTGGAAGGTTTTGTAGAAATGATGAATAACAAAGCCGAAGATCTTGGCCTTAACGACACACATTATTCTAACCCCGTGGGTCTTCACGAGGAGGAAACCTATACCACCGCACGTGACACCTATAACCTTTGCGTTTATGCAAAAAAGTATGATGTAATTAATGAAATTACATCAAAATCACGTTATCAGATAGTAACCACAAAGGGCACCGTTAAAACCCTTTCTACCACAAACTTTTTGCTTGACCGTTCAACAAATTATTTTTACAACTATGCAACAGGCTTTAAAACAGGCTTTACAAATGCAGCCGGACGTTGTTTGGTTAGCACCGCCACAAAAACACAACGTGGCCAAACATATAATTATATATGCATTTTATTTAAATGCCCCAACAGCAACCAAAAGCGTTATGAATTTGTTGAAAGCCGTCAACTTTACAATTGGGCATTTAGCAACTTCGCATTTAAAGAGGTTGCAAAATCTAACGAGCCGGTTTGCGAAATACCCCTTGAAATGTCACTTGAAACCGATTTTTTACCCCTTTATTTTGATAAGCCCTTTATTTCGGTTTTGCCAAACGAAGCAGACGATTCAACAATAGTTATTAAAACCCACTTTGAAAACGAAACCGCTACCGCACCCATTAAAAAGGGTGACGTGCTTGGCTATGCCGAGGTTATATATGCCGAAAAGGTTATAGGACGGGTTGACTTAATTGCTAATGAAGATGTAAAAGCCAGCAAGCTTTTACAATTTTGGCAGCTTATTAAGGATATTTTCACAAGCAGTTATATGAAGGTTGTTTACCTTATTATCGGCTTGGTTGTCGTGGGCTTTATTCTTGTTATGATAAAGCTTAACTGGCCACGCAAACGCAAAAGAATGAAGTATATACCCTATAAGGAAAGAGATTATAAAAATTATGAAGATTAAGGCATTAATTATAGCCGTTACCCTTTGTATTTTAGCTACCCTTTGCGGTTGTCAAACCAACACACAATACGAAAAGGACATAAAGCTTTTCGGTACACACACCGCCGTAATGACTATTGAAAATTATGGCGAGGTGACTATTGAGCTTTACGGCGATATTGCCCCTGTTACCGTTGCAAATTTTGTAAACCTTGTAAATAGGGGCTTTTATAACGGTTTAACCTTCCACCGTGCTATTGAAGGCTATATGCTTCAAGGTGGTGACCCCCAAGGCGACGGCACAGGTAACAGCACCACCAAAATTTACGGCGAATTTGAAAGCAACGGTTGGGAAAACAGCCTTTCACACAAGCGTGGTGTGCTTTCAATGGCACGTGCCCGAAACAAAAACAGCGCTTCTTGCCAATTTTTCATAATGGTCGGCGATGAAACTCGTCTTGACGGCGACTATGCCGCATTTGGTAAAGTCATAGAGGGAATAGACGTAATTGACAACATTATGAAAAGTGTTAAAAACGACGACCCTAACGGTATGCTTTCAAGTGACAAGCAACCTGTAATTGAAAGAATAGAAATGCTTACATAAAAAATAAAAGCCAACCTTTCGGTTGGCTTTTATTTTTTATGAAGCTTTCCAAGTATTTGTATTAAATGAACCTGTGCCCAGCGAAGAACCGAATGTATAGTCACAAATTGTTGCTGTTCCCTCGGTCATAACACCATTACGCTTCCACACACCGTTGTCATTAACAAATACACAACGGTATACAACAGCTTTGCCACGGCTTGTAAGCGGATTAGTTGTCATATAAATAGTCATTTCGTCGCCGCTATAACTACTGGTGACATTTTCACGCTTAATCATAATTTTAACGTCATGGTCTTCACCGTTAATATTGGTATGCAAATTACCCGAAAACATCTTCTCAATTGCTTCCTTGTCGGTATCATTAGCGTCCCTTACGTTAGAAATATATGATGAATTACGGTCCCATCCAGGTGGGTTATTCATATAATCCATAAGCTCGTCATATTCTTCGGGAGTGTTTAAAATTTGTTCGAAACGATCCATTGCATCAGAAACGGTACTTTCTTCAACGTTATCGGGAATTTCATCAAACGGTAAAAATTCAAATTCAACAACCGAATTTAAAACCGTATTGCTTTTATTGGCACCGTCTTTAAAGTTAAATGTTACGGGAAAAGTTAAATAACTGTAAGGTTCTACCTTCCAGTTTTCATTTTTAGGCTTCATTTCTGTGGTTATTACAATATTTTCGTTATCGTAAGTTTCTGTGCCTACGGCATATTTCATAACGTTATATCCGTAAACCACATTTGAATTATTATAAACAACAACGTTTATTGTTTTAGAATTAACACTACCCAAATCGGTTTTAGAATTTATAACCGTACCCTTAAAGCTATTAACCGTTATACCATCAACGGTTATGACTTCAGTAATAAACACTCCGTCCGGCGGGGTTGATTCGCCCGTGCCTTGAATGTTTAAAACATCGGTAACGTTAGCATATCCCACCGAAATTGACAACACCATTAAAGTCAGTACCAACCATATCAAAGCTTTATTCATTTTTCGCACAGTCGGTACTTCCTTTCTTTTAAAATTTAATTGCTACTTCACTGTTGTCTTCATCTTCCCAATAATCAAATTCTGACAAATCGTATTCTACGTTAATTTTGAAAAGATATAAAATTTTACCGTTTGTAATAAAGAATTGTGTACATGTACGGTCGTTATTTTCAAACATTAAAATAGGCATTTGTAGTGTATCGCGAATTTCGAGAAGCTCCGTAAACGTATTCACGTTGAGCACCTGATATTCACTTAATGCCACAGGATTGTTAACCCTTTGAATATAGGATGTATAGCTTGAAAGTATACGCTTAACCTTGCGAGAATAATCAATATGCTTATCGCGTGTAAGGTGAATGTACGCCATAAGAACTAATATAAGAACTAAATCAAGCAATAAAACGCCCAACACAGCCCATTTTAAAACAGTTGTGTCATTGTTATTGACAGTAAGCACCTTTTCTTCTTGTTCAGCAACAGGTGTTACTACATAGGGCGTAACTGTCTTTTTATTTAACGGAACAAACAATTCGACTGTATAGCTATCCTTATTATTGGCCGCAAATTCCTGACTTTCGCCCAAAACGTCAACGTACATTCTTACAATCAAAAGTGACTGTGTATCATCAAGACTGTAAGAGGCAATAAAATCCTTTGAAAGCTTATTGTATTTTTTGTAATCAAGCTCGACAGCATCCTTAATAGAAACAGTAGAGCCCGACCCTGTCATTGTTTTTGATGGTACAAGCTCAAAAACCGGATTAAAAATTGCCATTTGGGTTTCGGTATCTCGAACCTCTACCATAGCGTCAATTTTATAAGAATATTTAAACTTGACATCACTTGAATCAATTTTTAAATCATATTCAAAATCCGCCGTCATTCTTTCAACGAGGGATGCTACATAAGCGTGGCTACCGTTTAAATATTCCTGTTCATAAAACTCATTGTCTGCAAGATATGCTTTATAGATAACCCCGCCCTTTTGTGTATAAGGCACATAAGTGGCTTTATTAAGTTGATAATACGAATAACCGCCAACCGCTAACACCAATGTAACAAACACAATGGCTATTGCTTGTAAGGTTATCCAGCCTTTCCTGCGGCGCTGATATTTGTCGCGCATAATTTTTTCTTTTTCGGACATTTTATTACACCTGATTTCAAGATAATATTATTTAAATAGTTCTCGTGCCAAAATTGTTGGATAGCCGAGATACTTAATTTTCAATTTTAATACACCGATAATATCATCGGTAGTGATATACCCCGAGTCCATACCCTCGTTTGCGTCGCCCTTAGTATAAATACGGGTTTGTCCGTCAACATTTTTAATGTCAACAACGCGGTGGACTGTATTACTTTTGTTTTTATTAAAAACTAAAATTTGACCTTCTTTTACAATTTGGTCGTCATACTGTTCATAAATAATAGCATCGCCCTTATCAATAGCGCCCGTCATACTTTCGGTTGCAATAACCAAAATGCCAAACCTAAACTGGCAGGAAACAAGCATTATAAATGCTGTCATAAAAATTATGCCGATTGCCGATAACGAAAGCTTCAAAGCCTTGCTTTTTTTAGTGGCAAATTTTTGCTTTTTAACATAAAGCGCCCTTATAAAGAACATTAAAAGTATTGGAATTAAAATTTTTGCAAAGGAATGCAGCGATTCGGGCATAATAGGCCTTAGCCGCAAAATATTAGAGAAATTAAAAATTAATACCTTATAAATTATATTTGGGGTCGCGCCGTAGCTTTTACTTATAAAATGATACAAAACATTAGAAGTTATGCTTGGGAATAAAGCCATTGCGAAAAAATCATTGGCAAAATAGAAGCTTTTAAATATTTCGCCTTCGCTCAAAAGCAAAACATCAATTAGAACAAGCGTTATGTAAGACAATATGTTTGCAAATTTGCTATGCTGCGCCAACATAATTTTGCGGATATTTTCACTAAATATAATAGTAATTATGCAAGGGAGATTATATTGCCACAAAAGCGAAATAGGCGGTTCGATTTTATAAAAACCGAAGCCTATTCCCGTGGCGTAATAAAGCGCAATAACACTTAATGCCGCGGCAAGTAAAATTAAGGTTACCTGCTTGTGTTCAATATTTAAAATGCTGCGTTTTTTTATAAATGTACTAAAAAGCAGAAAAAACACAGCAGAAAAAGCTGCTATTAAATATTTGTTTTGCAAAAAATTTAAAGCAACACATAAAAGGAGAAGAACCCCCGCAAAAAAAGAGGATAATATGTATAAGGCATTTTTGTCTTTATTCAATTTTTCTCCTCCTTTAGTGTTTTGACTTTAATTTTCACTTTTCACTTACGGTGTTGCTGTTTTTGCAACCGCAGTAGCAGTAAATTCAATACCGAAATTACCTGCTACAACGTCAGCGGGTTGCTTTAAAAGCGTAACAGTTACAGTATAATCCTTTGTGCCATTTGCGGGAACAACAGTAGTTTGACCGTTCCAACTGCTTACGATGTCAAAGTATTCTGTATTTGTTTCAACGTTAAGTACAGGTTTAATACTAGCATCCAAGTCAGTGTTTTCATTCTTAAAAACGAATTTGAACGTTGCTGTATCGCCAACATTCTTAAGCGAATTTGCGGTAAACGATGCTTTATCATTATTGTCTTTATTAACCGAAGCGGTATTGCCAGCTTGATTAGCTACTGCTTCAGAAAAATAAAGTTTTACATCAAAAGCGCTTTGCGCATTTGCTTGTGTAACTTCAGCGGTACCTTGAATATCAAGAATATCGGTAACAGCAGCATAACCTGCACCAATGCAAAGAACAGCTACAAGAAAAAATGCAACGATAGCTATTTTTCTGTTTTTCATCAACCGTTTCCTCCTTTCCAATTTATTCCGAAATATATTCATTACCAAAGAATATAAATTCTCAAATTATATTATACTCCGATTTTTTACAATTTCAAGTGTTCTATGCAAAAAATAAAAGCAATCTCTGAAAGATTGCTTTTATTTTATTAATCTTCATCAACGTATAAAACGTGTTCAATTTCTAAAATTTTATAAAAATCAAACTTCATTCTGCGGTCAAGAATTATAACAATACCAATATTGTTTGTGTTGCCGCTTTTTGCAGTGAAAATTTTATAAGGGCATTTTTTACCGATAAGCTCGTTAATTCTATCAACAGTTGCATTAGTTTTGCTCATATCGTCAATTTCAATGTAAATCGCTTCGGTGCGACGTTTGCCCCTTTCAAGACGTGCTAAAAGCACAATTGATAAAAGCATTAATGCGCTTACCATTATTGCGCCTATGTAGAAACCATAGCCCAACGCAATACCAACAATACTGGTTGCCCAAATACCCGCAGCGGTTGTAAGACCCGAAACTACGTTGTTGTTTTTAATAATAATCATACCAACACCCAAAAAACCGATACCCGACACAACCTGTGCCGAAATACGCATTGCGTCGCCGCCCAGTTCTTTAGAAAGAAACATACCTGTCATTGCAGTTAATGTTGCGCCAAGGCAAACAAGGATATGTGTACGCATACCTGCAGCACGACCGTGACGTGCTCGCTCGCTACCGATAACGCCACCGATAATAACCGCCAATGTTGCCTTAACGGCACATTCAAGAATAAAATACCAATCCATTATAATGCCTCCCTTTAAAAAATATGAATAATATATCGATTATATACTTTTCGTCACATAATGCAAACACAAAAAACTATTTAGTTTTTTCTATTTTATAATTATACCCATTTTTTCTATTAATACAACCTTTGTATATAAGATTTAATATAATTGCATTTAATAGCAAATAATGGTATACTATATATAAAAACTTTAAAGGGTGGAATTTATGGTTTATATTGCCGCTGTTATTGTTGTGCTTATTTTGTGTTATTTACTTGCTATTCGTGGCAGGGTTGGCAACAAAAATCTTGCAAGGCTTCAAGGCTTTAATTATGCCCACCGTGGTCTTCACGGTAACGGTGTTGCCGAAAATTCAATGACTGCTTTTCGCAAAGCGCTTGAAAAGGGCTATGGCATTGAGCTTGACCTTCACCTTTTAAAAGACGGTAATTTGGCAGTTTTTCACGATAGCACCCTTAAACGCACCACCGGTGCCGACGGTATTATTGAGGATTTAACAACCGAAGAATTAAAGCTTTATAACCTTGAAAACACTGAAGACACTATACCCACCTTTAAAGAGGTGCTTGATTTATATAACGGCGCCGCACCTCTTATCATTGAGCTTAAAGCCAATAAAAACCAAGCCGAGCTTGCAAAAGCCGCTACTGATGCTTTAAAGGATTATAACGGTGCATACTGCATTGAAAGCTTTGACCCTCGCTGTATTTTATGGCTTAAGAAAAACCGCCCCGAAATTATTCGTGGTCAGTTAGCGCAAAACTTTTTTAAAACCGACGACAAGCTTAATTTTATCATTAAATTTTTGCTTACAAACAACCTTTTAAATTTTATAACCAAGCCCGACTTTGTGGCATATAACTTTGCACACCGCAAGGTAGCTGCAACCCAGCTTTGTGAGAAGCTTTGGAAAATGCAAATGGTTGGTTGGACAATTCGAACCAAAGAAATCCAAAAACAAGTAAAGACGGAAAATTGGCTTTCAATTTTTGAATATTTTTTGCCTTAAGCTTTCTTGAATATAAAACAAAAATCAGTCCTTGCGGACTGATTTTTTTATTTTTCAACCTCGTAGGTGTATAAATTATTTTCAATAAACTCGTCTAATACCATATATGCTTTTTCACGGTAAACACCAAAATTTTCAAGCTTGTCGTATTTTCTGCCACGGATTATATACTTATCTATTTCGTAATCATAATCGGTGTCATAATAGGTGTTTTCAACCGCACTTATCAAATAATTATGTGCATCAGCCGTTATGTCGGTATCGTTTTCCTCATAAACCAGCTTTGCAAGATAAGGCACACCCTCGTCCCCTAGCTTATAAATAGTTTTAACGTCGATAGTTTCTAAAATGTTGTTTTTATAAGCGTGATAATTATAAGCCGCTACCACCTGGTCAACGTTTACAACGCCAAGCACCAATAGCACAGCGCCCGCTGTTACAAGTGCAACACGAAGCACCTTAACTTTAGGTACAAACAGTCTTAAAATTACACTTAAAAATACAATGCCTAAAAATACCATAAATGCGCTTGTTGTAATGCGAAGACGTGTCATGCCCAATTCACGAATGTATAAAACCATTTTTGAAAGGGCGGTAGAAATAATAATAAGTGTAAAAACGCTCATAAAGAGGCATAAAAGACGCGACGGAATACACATTTTACCGTTTTGCTTTTTAGACGACAAAAGTGCGCCGAATATAACCAAAAAGTTTATTGCCGCAATTGCCGACATTTCAAAAAATCCGCGTCTTGCATAGCTTGAAAGATTAAATTCATAACCTTGCGGCAAAAAGCCCTTAAATGCACTAAAGAAATATGCCAACTGTGAAAACAGATATGTTAAATAACAAATTGAAATAACCGATAAGAAAGAAATAACAATTGTGTTGTCAATGCCGCCGAATTTGCTTGGGGTATATTCCTTTTTTTCGCTGTTTTTAAGGGCAAAGCAATAGGCAATTACAAATGGGGTTATAATTATCCCCAAAACAACCTTAACTATTGTAAGCCATATATTTTCAAAAAAGCTTGTAATAAAGCCTGCAAATGCCACGTCGGACGAAATTAAAAGAGGAATAACAATCATTAAAACGGGTATAGCCAACAATATACCCAAAAGCACCTTGCCAAAACCGCTTTTACGTTCAGACTTAGCGGCAAAAAGTGACGCTATACTTTTTGGCAGCTTGCCAAACATACCAAAAATTATTTGGTGAATAAAGTTTCTTACAAGCTCTAAATCGCCGCCGAAATCACCCAAATCAGCAAGCGAGCCAAACCACACCATTGCGGCAAGGGTATTTGCCACAAGCGACCAAAACCTAACCGAACCGTTTGAGGTTATAACAAAAACCATAGGTAAGCACAAGGCTAAAATACCACAAAGTAACGAGAAAAACTTAATTTTAGTGCCTTTTTTCCATAAATATACCGTGCCAACCACAAAAGCAAAAACAGCCGAAACGGTATAGCCCACACGAAAACCGCCAAAAAGTCCAAGCCCAACAAACAGCACCGATGCAATTGCAAACAGCACCGCAAAGGCGGTGTCACGTTTGGTTAGCGGAAAATGTTTTTTAGCCTTTTCATTTTCTAAATTAGCGTTTTCATTTACAATATTTTCAGTCATTTTAATCCTCCTCAGGTATATATTTTATAATATCGCCGGGCTGACAGTCCAAGGCTTTGCATATGCTTTCAAGGGTTGAAAACCTAACCGCCCTTGCCTTGCCTGTTTTTAGCACCGACAAATTTGCCTGTGTTATACCAATTTTTTCAGCCAATTCAAGCGACGTCATACGCCGTGTGGCTAAAACAATGTCTAAATCTATTTCAATCATTTATTAGCCCCCTTAAATTGTTAAATCGTTTTCTTCACGCATTTCTACCGCCGATTGCATAACGTTTTTAAGTACACGAAGCATCATACCAACAAAGCCGCCTGCAAAAGCAACAAAGCCAAAGGGCATATAGAAAAATGCCCCCACAAAGGTGATAATTGCAATGGCAAAGCAGCACCACGAAACCACCCTTAAAAGTGTTGCGTTTTGGTTTATAAACACCCGACCACCCTTAATGTTGAAAAGAAGTTTTAAAAGTGAATAAAGAATTACACCCGCAAAAACCGACGACGGATAAAAGCACCACGCAAAGGTAAGGCTTAAATCGTGCATTGCTTTTCCATCAGGTACAAAGCCACGGTAGGCTGTCATATAAAGCTTAAACGCCATTGGACCAAATATTGCCAAAATTAACAAAAGAGCCGACAAAATAAAGCAAACCACAATTGATAAATTAACTGATTTTTTACTGTTCCACACAAAAAATCAACCTTTCTGCCTTTATTTTCCAATCACACAATAACACAATAATTATTGTTTGTCAATAATTATTTTATCGTTTTTCGATAATTTTATAACGATTTAATACCAAAAACTATATTTTTAGGGCTTTATATTACCACTTACGACCCCAAACCGACCGATTACCAGAGCAACCCCCAAATTTTAAAATTTAATGCTATAATATACCCGAAATACTTATTTGGAGGTATTTATGTACGCTATAAAAACGGTTGCTTTAACCAAAAAATATAAGGACCTAACGGCAGTTGACAACCTTAATTTAGAAATTAAAAGTGGTGAGCTTTTTTCACTTTTGGGTGTGAATGGTGCCGGCAAAACCACCACCATTAAAATGCTTTGCGGCCTTACTAAAGCCACAACGGGTGACGCCTTTATAGGTGATAACAGCATTACGAATGGGTTTGAAAAAATTAAAAATATTATTGGTGTTTCACCACAGGAAACCGCCATTGCTCCAAACCTTACCGTTAGGGAAAACTTACAGCTTATTTGCGGTATTAACAGCTTTTCCAAGGAAAAGACCCAAGAAAAAATTAACGAGCTTTCCATAAAATTTCATTTAACCGAAATTTCAAACAAAAAAGCGGGCAGGCTTTCAGGTGGATATATGCGCCGACTTAGTATTGCCCTATCACTTATAAGCGAGCCGAAAATTTTATTTTTGGACGAGCCAACCTTGGGGCTTGACGGTATTGCAAGTAGCGAGCTTTGGCATATTATACGTGAGCTTAAAGGCCAAATTACGATTATACTTACCACACACTATATGGAGGAGGCCGAAGCCCTTTCAGACCGAATTGGTATTATGAAAAACGGTCGCCTTTTAGTTGTGGGAACGGCTGACGAGCTTAAAGCCGCAGCCAATACCGACACCTTTGAAAATGCTTTTATTAAAATTGTGAATGGGGCAAAAATATGAAAACCATAACCTTTGCAAAACGCTGTGCAAAAGAAATTTTACGCGACCCAATAAACCTTGCCTTTGGGTTAGGTTTTCCTGTTGTTTTATTACTGCTTTTAAGCGCAATTCAGTCAAACGTACCCACACCGCTTTTTCAAATTGAAAAGCTGTCCCCCGGTATTGCGGTGTTTGGGCTTGCCTTTATAACCCTTTTTTCAGCAACACTTATTGCCAAAGACCGTGAAATCGCTTTTCTTCAGCGCCTATACACCACGCCCCTTAAACCGCACAATTTTATTTTGGGTTATATGCTACCACTTTTACCTATTGCGTTATCACAAACCACAATATGTTATATTGTATCCGTCTTTTTGGGGCTAACCATTACAATTAATATTTTATATGCTATTCTTGCCATAACACCCATTGCCATTTTTTATATTGCGCTCGGACTTTTATGCGGAAGTGTATTTAATGTAAAACAAGTGGGCGGTGTTTGCGGCGCATTACTTACAAACCTTTCGGCTTGGCTTTCGGGTGTATGGTTTGATTTAAATTTAGTTGGAATCACTTTTCAAAAAATTGCAAGGCTTTTGCCCTTTTACCACGCTGTCGAACTGCAACGCGCTGTTATAAACGGCGACATTTCTAGCGCTTTGCCTCATTTGTGCGTTGTAGGACTTTATGCGGCAATTACCACAGTTTTTGCCGTTTATATCTTTTTACACCAAATGTCTAAAAACTAAATTATAGTTTATCGCTAGGTTGAATTGATTGCACACTCCGTAGGCCCCCCTTGCCTAAAGGGGGCTGTCGCCGATAGGCGACTGGGGGATATTGTATCCCTCCACCGCAAGCGGTCCCCCTCCCTCTAGGCGAGGGAGGCTTTGGTTTGTACAATCCATTCGGCGTGCTAACCCACAATTTATATCCGTCACGAAGTGACACATTAATTATTAATTATTAATTATTAATTATTAATTATTAATTTTTCATTATTCATTTTTCATTCGCGTAAGCGCTAAAGCCCGAATTTATACCATTAAATTAATTCTGCAATATATTTTTCAGCTAATTGTGAAAATGCTGTTTTTTGGCAATTTTCAACAACGTACTTTAGCTTGTAAATGGCTTCTTGCTTATCACCTAAATTATATGCCGTCAAGCCTTTTAAAAAATTAACATAGCCCTTGGTAGCATTTGAACCATTCCATGCTTCTACACTGCGATATTCTAACATTTTTTGGTTATCCTTATCCGCTATTGCTACCAATAAATGCATTATGTTTTTAATTTTTATATATGGATTTTTTGTATTTTCATTAATTTTTCCCATACCCTTCAAAACAGCCTCAAACTGATTAAGCGTATTCTTCAGGGCGATAAAGTCATTAAGGAAAAATTCACAACGTGCCTTGTTAAAAAGACCTGCCAACACCATTGACGGCTGTTTAGAATTAATCATATTATTTGCATATTCAAGCGCTAATTCATACCGCCCCATACCAATTAACCCAGCCGCATAAATATGATTTTTGTTTTTTTGCTTATTTAAAGCGTGATTAAGTATTAAGTACTTTTCAGGGTTACACTCCACGTCTAACGAAGTATTTAACGGAGCCGAAACAAGCGCATAGAAAATCGCTTCTAAAAATAAGATTAAAAGCACCAAGCCAACGTTTATAACAGGGCTTATTCCTTTATAATTCACAATTTTTTCGCCCGAAACTTCTAACTGAATAGGCGTACATACAACCAGCGTTATTAAAACCACAAATGTTGTTATAACTATTACGGCTGTTCTTTTTTGTTTAATACCTTTAATTACTGCATCATATTCTTTAGATTTAACTATTTCATCTATTATCGTCACCCAATTTACAATTACCTTACTTATTAGACGTATAAAAAGGCCAAAACTCTCACAAAAATTATAACATAATAATTAATTTTTTTCAACCAAACAAGGCCGCTTTATCCTTGCACTTAAACTATTGCTATTTTTACGTTAGTACCAAGCCTTTTCAACTTAGGGTTAATGAAACGAATGAATCGGTGGTGAATAACAGTCCGGCGGACTGTTATAGGCGCAAAGGGAGCGAACACAACAGTGCGATACCTAAATAGGCGTAACAACACGCAGGTTGTTCCATACGCGATATATCAATTAAAATTGTTTTATAATTCCGAATTACGCATTACGGATTACGCATTCCAAATCACATCCCCCTTGACACCCTGACGCCTTTTAAAGTATACTATTTATAATAAATTACAGGGAGCAAAAGTTATGAAGCCATACATTATCGGTATTGCCGGCGGCAGTGGGTCGGGCAAATCTACCTTTGCGCAGCGCATTAAGAAAGCCTTTGAAAACGAGGTTTCGCTTATTAGCTGTGATAATTACTACCTACCCCACGACGAATTGCCCTTAGAAGAACGTGCCCACCTTAATTACGACGCCCCCGAAGCGTTGGAATTTGACCTTATGGTACGCCATTTGGAAGGTCTTAAAAACGGACAAGCCGCGCTTTGCCCCGTTTATGATTTTACAAAGCACACCCGCAGCGACAAGGTAACCAAAATTCAGCCTCGCCCAATTATTTTAATTGACGGTATTTTAATTTTTCACGACCCCGATTTAAGAAATTGTATGGACCTTAAAATTTACGTGGAAACCGACGCTGACGAACGTATTTTGCGCCGTGCAAAACGTGATATGCAGGAACGTGGACGTGACCTTGACAGCATTATTGAACAATATTTAACCACCGTAAAGCCAATGCACAACACCTATGTTAATCCCACAAAGGTGTATGCTGATATTATTTTAAACGGCGGCAAAAACGAGCAAGCCTTTGCCTTGGTTAAAACCCAAATTGAAAGAATATTAAAAACGGATGTGTAGAAATTCTACACATCCGTTTAGCTTTTTATAACAAGTAAAATTTGTATTAATTAATCTAACGATATCTTGCTTTTTTCAAAAATTTTAACAAGCACACAGCCAAGAATTAAGCCCGCAACACCCTGAACGCTGTTAGCGGGAATATTAACAACCGAAGGTGCAAAGCCGTACAAAAAGCCTTCAAAAACAAAATATCCCAACACCATTACAGCTTCGGAAACAACGCCTGAAATTATGCGTGAAGTAAGATTGCCAAGCTTATTATGTAACAGCTTAAAGCCATAAAAGGCAACCAACGCCATAAGGCCCTTAATTACAAAGGTTGCAGGGGCATACACCACGTAACCCGAGAATAAATCAGCCAAGGCCGAGCCAAGACCTGCCGCAAGAAAACCGTACAATGGGTTTAACATCCAACCCGCGAGCAAAACAACACAGTCGCCCAAATTAACGTACCCCTTAAGCGGTGACGGAACCTTAATAATCATAGTCGCCACACAGGTTAGCGATGCAAGCAACGCCGCAATTACAATTTTTTTGGTTGTATTATGTTCTTTCATTTTAAATCCCCCATTAAAGTAAATCTTCGTTATATGCCGCACGGCTACCACCAATAAATTTTGGTCGGGTACGTGCCGCAAGAATGGTAGCTTCGCCAATTTTGTTATTTTCAAGCCTTATGGGTACAGCCACCTTTTTAAGATGCATACCAATTAAGGTAAAGCCAATATCTATACCGGCGTCCGCCTTAATTTCTTCCACAACCACAGGGTTTTTAAAATGCTTATACGCCTGTGTCGCCATCGAGCCACCCGCCTTGGGTTGAGGCACTACGTTTACAATATCGGCATTTAAGATAGTACTTTTTTCAACAACGATAGCACGATTCAAATGCTCACAGCACTGAAAAGCAAGCTGCCAACCCATTTTGTTGGCGTAATCATAAATACCTGAAAAAACAATTCCCGCTACGTCAGGGCTGGAGTTTGTACCAATTTTCGACCCTATAATTTCACTGGTCGAACAACCGACAACCACTATATCGCCCGCTTTCAGCTTTGCCTTTTCGCCAAGCTCACGCATAACGGCCGTGGCTTGTTCATACAAATTATTCATTATAAATTCCCCTATTGATTAACTAGCCCACATAGTATATAATAAATCTGATAATATTAAAATAGTCAAAAAAGGAGAAAATTATATAACCAGATGAAATATATAATTGACACAAAGTCACACACGCCGGCATATCAGCAATTATATTTGCAGGTGCGTGAGGATATTATAAAAGGCATATATCCCGTCGGCAGTAAGCTGCCCTCTAAACGAACGGTCGCTTTGGACAGCAAAACAAGCACCGTAACGGTAGAGCACGCCTATTCCCTGCTTATTGACGAGGGCTACGTTGAAGCCCGTGAAAGAAGTGGCTTTTTTGTTATATTTCGTGCCGACGACGGCTTTGTTACCTCACGTTTTCAAAACCCAATACACGAGCCGCCACAAGTCAGCCACACCAACACCCCAACCGACTTTCCCTTTTCGGTGCTTGCAAAAACAATGCGAAAGGTAATAAGCGACTACGGCGAGGGTATGCTTGAACGCTCCTCTAACCTTGGCGTATTTGAACTACGTGAGGCTATTCGTGTTTATTTAGCGCAAAACAGGGGTATTCTTGCCGACACCGACCAAATAATAATCGGCTCGGGTTCGGAATATTTGTATACCCTTCTTGTCGAGCTTCTTGGCCGAGATAAAATTTATGCAATTGAATCCCCTTCATATAAAAAGATTGAACAGGTTTATAATGCGTCGGACGTGCGTTTAGAAAAACTGCCCTTATCCCACGACGGTATAGACAGCAAAGCCCTAAAAAATTCAAACGCCGATGTATTACATATTTCGCCATACCGCAGTTATCCCAGCGGTGTTACGGCAACCGCATCAAAAAGGCACGAATACTTAAACTGGGCAAATAAAGGGGTACGGTACATTATTGAAGATGATTTCGAATCTGAATTTTCGGTATCACGCAAGCATGAGGAAGCCCTGTTTTCACATTCCTTTTGCGATAACGTAATATATATGAACACCTTTTCAAAAACCGTGTCCCCTTCATTTCGTATAGGATATATGGTACTACCCAAAGAGCTTGCAGCTTCATATAAGCAAAAGCTTGGCTTTTTTTCCTGCACCGTGCCAACATATATACAGCTTGTCCTTGCCGAGCTAATAAATAACGGCGATTTTGAACGCCACATTAACCGTGTTAGACGAAATAAAAGAAAAGAATCATATTTGCTGAAATAAATGTGGATTTAAAAAACGCAGTCGACAAAGTTGACTGCGTTTTGCACGTTGTACCATTTAGATATAGGTTATTCGAAAGAAATAGTTTTTGCCCATTCGATAATTTTAGAACTGTACTCATCAACATTTTCTGTTAGGGTAGCAAACTGCACCAACCAAAATGCATCATCTGTTTTATAAACAAACGAAAAATATTTATATGTATCCTTTGTGTCAGGATTTGTGAATTCGTATTCGAACTCAGTTAACCCTTCTAAGTTTTGCAGTTTAGATGCAGAAAGGTTATTGTTTTGTAATACCAAATTGCCGTATTGTTCTAAAGTATAATCTTGCAAACCATCTGCTAATGCAAATGCTTCTTTCAATGCAAATACAGCTACATTTTTTGAATCGTATGCAACGGTATAATTCTCAATATCAGTTTTCACAAATTCATCAGTCAGGGTTATATTCATTCCGTTGGAGGAAAAATCTTTCGGCCCAGGTGTTTTATTTAAAAAAAGATTAGAAGTAATCGAATAACCTACAACAGCACCTATAATAGCGGCAATTATTAAAATTAGGAAACCTTTTCGGGTGCCACGCTTACGGTTTGCAATATTTTCTTCGCTTTCGTTGTTATCAAAACGAAATGCATTTCCATTCGCAGGGTTGAACTTGTTTTTGCCGGAAAGAAACACATCTTCTTGACCTGCGGAGAGTTGATAAAATTCATTGCAGTAGTTTTTACTTAACTTATCAGCAATTACGTATACCTTTACCTCTTGTTCATCAATTTGAAAGGTTTTTTCTTCTCCGTTTTTCAAATCGCCAATTTTACGACAGGGTATATCGTTTATGCATATCTCATTTGAAGTGGGGTCTTCTACATAAACTTTCATTTTTGCGAGACTACCCACAAAACTTTTTTCTCTTTTGATTGTTAGATTTCTCATTTAAAATCCCTCCCTTATAAAATATTTTAGCACAAAACAGCATTTTAAGCAATATATTTTAGTTCAACTCCTCCCTAAGAGCTATTTTGGGCGGAGGATATCTATTGAGCTTCACTTGAAAAAATGGGATAAAAAAATCCAGTAACCGTTATGGTTGCTGGATTTTTTGCGCCTAATCTCAAATCGGTGCGCATTGTTGGTTGCGGGAGAAGGGTGCGGGTGTCCGGTGGACACCTCTGTGCTATGCACAGAAGCACCGACCGAGGCGACAGCCGAGAGCTTGAACCAACGGTCTTGTATTTAAATTTATTTGTAATTATAGCACTTTCCTTCATTAAGTCTCCTCCTCTTGCGGTGCCCGACATTGCGCTCACTTGGAGCGTGGCGCACTTGTCGACCGCGGCGCTTCCTTACGCTCCCTTTATCCGCCACCGGCGGCGGTCGCGACGTCACCCTTCGAGTTATTCGCCCGCGGGCTCATAACTCTTGGATAGCACTTAATTAAAATCTTTCTCTAAAACAAGAAAAATCTCAGACACCCAAAGGGTATCTGAGATTTTTTGGCACGTCGCACCGATTTAGATATCATCCTGCGTAATATGTACAAAAAGATTCATAAATAAGCAAAGCGATTTCCTGTTCACATCCATCTAAACTATTTTCATACATTTCTTGAGGTCCACTAAAAGAAATGCCACCGTCCTGAAACGCAACAAAAAAATCAAACACGTATTTTCTGTCTCTCTCATAATCATAAACTATCATCATTGCATTGCCCGATACAAATCGATCATCTTCTATCATTGGCGAAACCATAAGTTGTCTGATTGAAAATCCTTTATTACTTAGGTTTTCCATTGCGTTAACCCACTCTTTTTCGGCAATCGACCTATCTTGATTTTCAAATCCTATAATTTTAGCAGCTTTTGAAAAATTGTGGTTTGTAACGGCTTTGGATAAAGAATCGGCAAGCTGTGTGGCATAGGCTGCCGAAAAAGAATAACCATCACCACGTAACGAGGCATATAACATAGGAGTAAGCACAATGCACATAGTAACTGCTATTATCAAAAGCGCCGAAACTAGCGTGAATAATTTTTTTGATTTTCTTTTTTCGTGCTCACGTTCACCAAGAATATGAAATAAATTTTTGCGAGCAATCTTTAACTTTTCGGAATCTTCAATTCGTTCACCCTCTAATAGCTCATCAATCGAAATTTCAAGTGCTTCACATAATGCGCTTATAAGAGAAATGTCGGGCAACCCCCTGCCATTTTCCCATTTTGAAACTGCACGATCGGTAACACCTATTTTTGTCGCCAAATCGAACTGTGTCATTTTTTGTTCTTTGCGAAGCTTGGCAATAAATCTACCTATCTTTATTTGATCCATTTATACACACTCCTTTACAATGTATTTTGCAAAAATTATAAAAAAATAAAAACAAACGAAACGTAGAATTACAAAAAAACATTGCTAAATCAGTATATCATAACACATTCAAGGTTTCAATGGGTGCCATAGCCGCACTCATAGCCCTTGACACCGCTTATTTAAGCTTTTCTCTGTAACAAGAAAAATCTCAGACACCCAAAGGGTATCTGAGATTTTTTGGCAAGTTGCACCGATTTAGATATCACACGAAAACGCAAACCGATTTATTGTCTGCTTAATCCGAAAAAAATGCTTGAAAATCTTCACGGTCTTTGAGAACATCAAATCCCGATCTTTTTACAAAGTCCATAAAGTCTTCTTTTCGTGTTGAAGTTCCCGAACGGCAAATATCTGCTGTCTTGTGTTCTTCTGCGCTCAGGAACGGGCTTGTAAAGCGATACGTTTCATGATCGTTCAAGAACGAATCATAATCAATGGCAAACTTCTGTGCTTTCTTTAAAGCGTCCATCGCTTTTTCAAGTTCATTATCTCTTACATAAAATACAGCACGAGCGACATAGTTGTCAACAAGGAATGTATTATAATACAGGTAGTTCCCGTCGGGAATGACAGCGTTGATGATCTTCTCTTGTGCAATGCAAGCCTCCATTGAATCTCTTTCAACGAGATTTAGCATGTCTGTTAGATGTCCATCGAGCATTCTTTGAGTAAGGATCGTTTTTTCCTCACCGCGCAAACAAGTGAGCATAACATCTTCTTTGCTCATAGAGTAGTTTTCGGGATACTGTTTTGCATATTCGAGCGCTTCATCGTCTCGCCCTCTGAAAGATAAATACTGTACGATTCCTTGAATAGCGCTTGCTTTAATGCGTTCATCAGATGTTGTTTGGATAACACATTCAAATATTCTGATGGCTTTTTCTTGTTCTGCTATATATGTCTCATCATCTGCATATGAGAACGATAACATCGCAGTAGTCCATCCGAGCCAATCCATATATTTCATATCCCCCGGAAACTCCGCAACCCCCATCTTCGCAATTCGATGGCGTTCTTCCAGGTCGCCCGTCTCCCAAGTCTTCTTATACATTGACTCAATCTCTTCGCGACGAGTATTTTCATTAACTGTATTTACACCAAGCAAATCGTCGGTAGTCACTTGAAACAACTTTGCAATTGAAATTATTAAAGAAATGTCCGGTACAGAGACACCACACTCCCACTTTGAGACAGCCTTATAACTTACGCCGAGAAAATCTGCCAATTTTTCTTGTGTAAGGTCATTTTTCTTTCTCTGTTCTTTTATTCTTTTTCCTATATTGTTCATATTTGATACCTCATTTGTAATAGTAAGCCGAGCTCTTGCTTCCGTAAATATTATAACAAAGTATATTATAGCACACAACACCCTCGTTATCGAGAAAAACTCGCTTAAAAAGAGATTTTTCACTTAATATTGTTTCGAATTTAGTTCAAGTCCTCCCCGAAAGCTGTTTTGGGCTTAGGATATCTATTAAATTCAACTTGCAAAAATTTGCATAGAAAAAGTTCGAAACCGTTGTGGTTTCGGGCTTTTCTGCGCCTAATCTCAAATCGGTGCGCATTGTTGGCAAGTTGCACCGATTTAGATATCCGATTATTTTACATAATCAATATCATATTCCACAATTTTCATCTGATTTTCTTCTAACCTATATAGAATATTTATAAATCGATATTTCCCGTTTCTATTTGGTAATGTGTTATACTCACCTGTGTCTACATTGTAAACAAGAACAAAATCATAAATACCGTAATCATTCATAGGTGAAGTTATACCTATTAAATCATTCGATACAGAAGACAACCATTTGTCATCCATCGCAAACTGTTTTTCAAAATTTGCTACCGCTGAGTTATCAAAATATATATCGCTGGTGTAATAGATATATCCTCTTGAAACTGATTGGGTTCCTTTTGTCCAATCCTGTGAGCTGATTTGTTTGTGTTCCGGAATATCAATTCCTATTGTTTGCTCTGCTCTAAGAATTGGCTCCTCGCTATGGTCATATACATTTGCAAATATAAAGGAAAATGACCCATATATGCACAGCAGCGCAGCCATAATTATTCCAACTATCACATTCTTTTTATATTTGTAGTTTTTCGATTTTAATACGAACCCGAAAACTATAGACGAAATCGGTATTGGTGTTAACAAGAAAAATAACCACATATTCTCAATAAATAAATGATTTCCACTTGATACCATCGCAACCATAAACATTGCTACATATATTGATAGCAAGGATGCCACAAAAAGTATAATTGATAATGTCTTCCAACGGTTGTGCAGAGGTATTTCCATTATCTTTGACGGATTTTTATACATATATGAATAAAATGCGGAGTTTTCTTTTAAATCGCTTTTTCGTATAATGAACGACTGTCCGCCGAATTGTAAGAAAAGCCATTTACCGAACTGTTGAATTTGTTCAATATCTGTAAAGAAACATTTTGATTCTCGAATTCTTTCGTTTTCGCGATATATATTGACACTTATATAATTGTCAAAAACTTTGTATTCATAAATTGATTTGCAAATTGGTTCTGTGCTGTTTTTCCATACCTTGCTATATACTCGAATTCCTTTAATGTGTGAAACCAAACCAATAAAAAACACACCGAAAGCGAAACCAATCATAACGTCCGGTGCAGATAAGCTGATAAAAAACACAATCAACAAAACGCAAAGCACAGTAAAAATGACAAGTCTTTTGTAAAAATTTTTTCTTTGCAAACGATATATTTCATTTAATTCCTCTTTTGAAAAAGCAAACTGATACGATTCATTCGGTAAAATTTCATCGTTTTGCTCTATATTCTCAAAGCCTAATATTTCATCAACCGAAACACCGAATATTTCTCTTAATCTTATTAAGTTGTCAATCGTAGGGACAGTTTGATCCTTTTCCCAAAGACTGACAGTTTGTCTGCTTACAAGCAACTTTTGTCCGAGCTCTTCTTGCGACATTCCAAGTCGCTTTCTATATGCTTGTATTTTTTCACCAACTGTCATAAAAATCGCCTCCTTTTGCTTAATTTGATTATAACAGAAAGCCTTGCAAAAATAAAGAATATATTACTTGATTTTGTCAAGTAGCACTTGCAAAGCTGATCTTTTAGTTCAAGTCCTCCCCGAAAGTTGTTTTCTGTAAAGGATATCTAAATCGGTGCTACTTATTGGTTGCGGAGGAAGAGTGCGGGTGTCCGGTGGACACCTATGTGCTATGCACAGAAGCACCGACCGAGGCGACAGCCGAGACCTTGAACCAACGGTCTTGTATTTTCTCTGCGGAGAAAATACTGCGGTCGGCTCGGTGGCTCGGGCAGTCCACTGGACTGTCATTCACTACCACCTCACCCTTCGAGTTATTCGCCCGGTCGGGCTCATAACCCTTGGTAGCATCTAATTTAAGTTTTTCACCATAACAAGAAAAAATCCCACTCACCTAAAGGTGATTGGGATTTTTTTGCGATGTTAGCACCAAACGGAGCGTAAATGCGGGGTGTTTGCACTAAAAGTATTATCAGGCATCAATACCCAGCGCCGAAAACTGATCGTCTTTTGTAGTGCAGGATCCTAAGATCAAAAAGTAAAGCTGAAGTGCTTTTTCGCGTATTTCCTCAACCTTCTTGATGTCATGCAGGTTGTGTTTATGAAAATATCCATTTCGCTGCTTATCACGCCAGTTGTCTATGGTTGAAACCAAATGTTCTCTGGCATATTTGTTGACATCCAGAATACGACCATTGTGTTCTATGACCTGCTCCAGTGCGCCCAAAGTGGTGTCGACTATATCAGCGTTTTCTTCGCTGAATTGCACTATATCTCTGCCTTTGGATTTTATAGTAATTCCTGTTCCTTCTGACAGCTGAATAACCGCAAACAACAACTGCTCAATAGACTTTAGGTATCCCGCTACAATGTTTGTTAAATCCAAATTCTCTGTCAGTTGATACATGGTGTAAAACCACTCGGAAGTAATAAAACTGACCGCAAAATTGCTTTTGCCGATCATAGCCCTCCACAAGCCTCTATCCAAATAATTGCGTTTTATTGTTTCAACTTGATTGGAATACACAGTATCCGGTATGTTCGCAGTGTAGTTGTGTGTGGTAATTGCCTTACCGCATTTTTCTCTGAACTGTGCAAGAGCTTTTTCGGTGGGGGTAATTACAGTGCTAAAGCCAATGATCGCTTTTGCCTGCTCGTTGAATTGCTTGCAAAATTCGATGAGTTCATCACATTCCGTATCGCCAAAATACTGAGTCCAAAATTCCATAATAGGAATCCTTTCAACAGGGAGCCCGGCACGATCATTCATTTCATTAACTGATGTGAAAAGAGCGTCTATTGTAAATTCGTCTGGAGCTGCAATAACTATCAATTTGAGAGCTTCTACATCGTAGCAGCCATCTTCAAATGCCTTGCAATACTTACCAAGGTCTGATGTGTCGGAAAACACAACACCGTATTTCTTTCCCTTTTCTGAAATGACTATTTGAAAGGGCCTCGATTTTGCTTGCTCAGCCTCCGGAAGTGCTTTGAAAGCCGGTGCTACGGGATAAAAACTAAAATCAGTAGTATTATACTCGGAAAACAGGGATACTGCCAATGATTCAATGACTTTTGCCGCTCTGTATTCATTCGTCTCCACCATGGAGCTATATGCGCCATATCTTTTATCTCCCAAAAATATAAGCGAGCCTAATGATTCTTCGTATTTTTCATGGTTGCTCAGTAAGACATCGCGGCTGCGCTCCACAAGATCTATCAACTTATTCAATGCTTCTAAGTAAGCTTGTTTCAACAATCACACCTCCTATAATGAAAAAGGCACATAATCCGAAGACTACGTGCCTTGACGCACGGCAAGAGTTAGCGATTGCCAGATCGTACAAGCGCATACTCTTTGCAAGCATCGACCGCATGAGTCGATACTTCCTTGACTGCTGCAGGGTCAAGTTTCAATGCGAAAATGACCGCAACAGCAGTGCCGCCAAGGGCAACCACGAGCTTCCAGTCGACAACGACTTTGAAGTCCATATCGCTACCTCCTTTCCGGAGTCTACACCCCAAGAATAAAAATGGTAGCTAAAATTGCCCAACGTCGTTGTTATTATAACAAAAACCGGCTGGTTTTTCAACCGGTTTGTCGCAACTTGCTAAATTTGCGCTTTTACTGTGTTTATTATTCGTACTTCTGCTCCAGTGTGCCGCCAATCCGCAGATGGATTTCCAGCCGATCATCGTACACGACGATTCTGTCGGTGAGCTGGCGGAGCACCACTGCGTCGGTGGTGTCCATCTTTTCTCCGCTGTGGACATGCTCTTTGAAAGCATCCATCCAGTATTTCACTTCTGCGAATCGTCCTGCCGTTGCTTTGAGCTCTCGCTGCCGCTCCTGCAGCTCGTCCATCTGTTGGCTGTAGGAGGCGATTTTAATCTCATAGTCCATCTCACGCACTAAACCCTGTTGCTGTGCTTTGTGGAGGGCGAGGACAGCCTCCTGTATGGCTATGATGTCTTGCTGTACCTGTTCCAGTTCTGCGTGGTTATCGACCTTCAGAACCGCTGCACAGCTTTCCTCAACTACATCCAGCACATCGTCCATTCCGTCGAATGCTGCTCGAATGGTACGCTCCAGTACATCCTCGTTGATATGGTGGCTGTCGCACACCGAGCGGCCGTTGCTGATTCTGTTGGTGCAGCCCCAAGCTGCGACACGTTTTCCACTGCCGACAGTCCGTACATGCCTGCGTAGCCGGTGACCGCAGGTGCCGCATACCAGCAGACCGCTGAGCGGGAATTTGCTGGTATATCGGCTGCTGCCAACCGATGTATCCTTTTCATCCCTGCGGCGCTGCATCTCTGCCTGTGCCATATCAAACATCTCCTGTGTGATGATCGCCGGATGAGTGTTCTCTGCGTAGTACATAGGGGACTGGCCGGTATTTTTCATTCTGCGCTTAGATAGTACGTCGGGCTTGAATGTTTTTCCGAGGATAGCATTACCGGTGTATTTCTCATTTTTGAGGATGCCAAGTACCGCATTTGGCCGCCATTGTGTGCTACCGCGCTTGGTAGTGATACCATCTGCCTCCAGCTCTCGGCAGATTTGCGGCACGGGGATTCCGGCAAGGTATTCGCGGTAGATGCGAAGCACCGTTTCTGCTTCATCCTCTGCGATCACATATTCACCGCTGCTGCTTTTCTTGTAGCCCAGCACCATGCCGGTATTCAAGATAACCTCGCCGTTCTGGAACTTCTTTTGATAGCTCCATTTGATGTTGGTAGACATGGTTCTGGACTCCTGCTCGGCCATGGCTGCGAGGATGGTCAGCAATACTTCACCGCCGGGTGTCATGGTGTCTATGTTCTCGTTTTCGAAGTACACACTGATACCGAGGTCTTTGAGCTCCCGAATGTAGTTGAGTGCGTCTACGGTATTTCTGGCAAAGCGGCTGATGGATTTAACCAGCACCTTGTTGATCTTTCCATCGCGACATGCCTGTATCATCCGCATAAAGCCCGGACGCTTCTCGGCGCGGGTGCCTGTGATGCCCGGATCCGCATAGATGCCGCCGAACTGCCATTCCGGCTTTGACGTGATCAGGGTAGTGTAGTGTTGTACCTGCCGCTCGAAGCTATCTTCCTGTTCTTCCTTCTCCGTCGATACGCGGGCGTATGCTGCTACCACCATCTGCGGCTTGCGGTATTGCCCTGTGGTGAATAATGCTTCTGACGGGATTCGTCGCACTACACGCGTTGCTGTTTGAGCCATGATCACAACTCCTTCTTGTTCCAGCCGGGTTTATTGCCCGGCTGACCGTTTGTATATTCCTTCGTGATCTCCACACCATTGAAGAAGCGGAAGGTCACGTGATTTTGCGTCATTGTGATTTGCTCTACGAATAATTTGAGCTTTGTTTCATCGAAGTCTGTGATCGTTGTATAGTCGCTTTCTCGTATATTGTTTCTTTGTAGCTGCCGGATGTGTTCCTGCTGCTCTCGGATTCTGGCCTTGATAGACTGCTGCTCAGCGCGGAATGCTTTATCCGAGATGAGCTTCCGCATCAGCAATCCTGCCAGCTTTTCTTCCTCCTGCTGGAGTTCCTGTATGACCGCCTGTATTGCGGCTATGGTATCTCCCTGCGGCCGCAGGGTAACGAATTCGTTGTATGCTTCTATGAACTTCTCGCGTAGTACCGTATCCTTAATTCTGGTACTATCGCATTGATCGCGGCCTTGCCGTTCCTGTCTGGCGCAGACCCATATATCATTACGCCATTTCTTACCGCTGTTATTGACTTTGTGGCGGTAGGTGCTGCCGCAGCAACCGCACACGATCATTCCTGTGAATGGATAGCTGGGATGCTCCTGCTTCACCAGCTTGGGATTTGCCCGCTCCTGCCGAATCGCCTGTGCGCGATAGAAGATCTCTTTGCTGACGATTCCTTCGTGGGCGTTCTCTATGTAGTATCGCTCACCATAGCGGCCATCCAAGTTATCGCACTTGGCACCATCGATACGGACGCTTTTGCCCATCATAACATCGCCCATGTATTTCTCGTTGCTGATTAGCTGGAGGATGTTGTTGGGACGCCATGGATTTCCTTTGCCATTTGGGATTCCTGCTTCGTTGAGGGTCTTAGCGATGGCGAGGCAACCGCAGCCGGAGATGTACATGTCATATATCCAACGCACCACTTCTGCCTGCTCCGGCACAATAACCACGGTGTTGTTTGCTGCCATGCTGAAGCCGTACATGCTGCTACCGATGGAATACCAGCCGTTCTCAAAGCGGTGCTGGATTGACCATTTCTGCCGCTTTGAATCCACTTCCAGATCGTTTTCTGCAATGGTGGCTGCGATTGTTAAGAATAGCTCGCTGGTGGGCTGCAGCGTGCTGATCTGCTCTTTTTCGAAAATAACCCCAACACCCATGTCTCGTAGCTCTCGCACCGCTTCTAACAGCTCCACAGTGTTTCTGGCGAAGCGTGAGACCGATTTAGTGTGTATGGTATCAAATTGTCCTGCGCGGGCATCCTGCAGCATTTCCATAAACTCCGGCCGCTTGTATGCACTGCAACCGCTAATGCCGCGATCTGCGTATATGTGTACCAGCTCGTTGTTGGGATCGCCATCGAACTTCCCGCGCCAGTATTGCTCTTGAAATTCGTAGCTGTGGATCTGCGCCTTGCTGGACGATGATACTCGTACATAGGCGACCACGCGTTTTCTTGCCATGGCATCTACCTCCTTTCGTATAGATGGTTATTATTATTTACCATTCGAATCCTGCGAATCTGACGATCTCGCGGATTGCGTTCATTGCTCTTTTGGGGCTTGAGTAGTCCCGAATGAATTTGGGATCCTGCCGACCATTTCGCTTCACTGCCACCAGCGGGTATCCGTAGCTCAGCAGGATCCGAACTTCCAATGTGTCCTCCTGCTCACCTTGCCACACGACCTGTACCGTCCGTTTCCATACTCTGTGGTAGATGGGATTACCGGTGTCGCTGGTGTAGCCTGCGGGGGTGAAGCCGTTCTTGGCGATCAGCTCATCGAAATCTTTCTGTGCTTTTTCTATGGTCATGTCTGTGACCTCCTTGTTATTTGGTAGGACAATTAAGCCAGAAAGAAAGGGGAAAGTCCAGCGCAACCGCCATTGTTAGCAAAGAATTAGCAATTGCGCTGGCACCCGCTTTTACTCACCGATCTGCATTACGTGAACAGCATCGGGACGGATGAGCTTTGCATCGAGATACTCATAGCCGAGGTAGCAAATCTGCCCCTTGGTGATGAACAGTTCATTCAGGCGGCGCATCGTGAAGGGCATGCGATCAATGATCCAGTAGTAGCTGAAATCACCGAAGGCGATAGGCTTGGCTCCTGCTGCTTCTCCGGGCATGTAGTTGGAGATGTACACCGGCTTGCCCATGATCGTATTATCTGCGTGGTTCCACAGATAGTTGCCGCTGGCATCCTTGAGGGTGCGTAGCTTGAGTGCGGTCTCATCGTTCATGATCCACACCGCATTGCGGCGGTACTCCTTGTCCAGCGAGAAGAACAGACGAATCACATCGTCGTAGGTAATATCGCTGGTACTGTGGCCGGTCACCGCATCTTTCAAGAAACCGTGAGGCGCATCTACGCCATCACCGCTAATGAACGCAGCTTCCTCTGCTCGGCCAATGCTACGACCGAAGTCCTTGAGGATATGCGCCTCCACATCGAAGCTTGCGTCGTTGCAGAAATCCTCCGGCATCAGGATAGATGCGCCAAGAATCTGGCACTCCAGCTTGTGCTTTTCAAAGACTTCTGTATTCTTGAAGAAGCCGCTGGTGTTGTTCTGATTCAGCCAAGTGGCGGAGGGCTCATTGTCATAAGCCCATACAACATTGTCTCCCTTGTTCGCTTCCACCACCTTGGCGATCTGGCGGAAGATATTTTCTTTCTTGCGAGCTGCGACAAACTTTGTGTCGGACTCAGCGGGCAGGCGATAGCTGCCGTTTGCGGTGTTTTTGCCATCATTGATATGACTGTAGGTTACGGATCTGCCTCTGGCGGCATTCCAAAACTCTCTGTGGTATTCAGTGCTATGATACATTTCTGTTTCCTCCTTTAAGTTATCGGTTGCAACAGGTGCATGCGTACATGGGCAGCACGTGCTTGTCTTTTGCGGGTAAGATTTCTTCCAAAGTGCCGCCGCAGTTGGGGCACTTGATATTGAAATAGTGGTACTTGTGAATGTCCGTGGGGTGCTTGGCCAGCAAACGATAGGTGCCGGGCACCGCTGTCTCCAGACAGAAGGTAGTGACTTTAAAAGCTGCCTCCGCGCTTTCAAATACATGGTCGATGGGTGTTTTGTATGCGCCTTGAATTCCGCCACCGGTTAAGGCGTAATACTTGAATAATTTGTCCATTAGTGGATCCTCCTTGAAAAAAGTTGATTTATGGGGCTATACCCCTTCTTGATTTCCCGATTTTTCGCGTGTGACCCCACGCCCGTCTCGGGAATAAAAGTTGGCAAGATTTGACCTCCCCCTATCCGTCAGGGGATAGGACTGTAACCGTAGCGGCTACAGTAATGGTCTACGTCATCCAGACTGTACATGTGGATGGTGCTGCTGCCATCTTTGACGATGTAGCGGATGTCCTTATTAACTATGATCGTAGTTCCGTCGGCCTTCTTGTAACGACGCTTACCTACGGCAAAGAGTTTGCTGCGGAACAGCTTGTTCTTTAATTTCATACCGCAGCTCCTTCCTCAGTCACCTTGTAGCCGCGCTTGCGGCAGTGTTCGATGGCATCTCGGTAGTAGCTGAAGAACACGGTACTGGTACCTCTCTGCACACACCACGGCATGGGTGTCAGCGCGATGCTTCTGCGAAGGATCACCGGCTTGCCATCCTCTGTGTGGAACATGGTGATAGCGTCCTTTTGGCTGTCACCGAAGTCTGCTGGGTCCGGCATGCTCATCGGCATCCTGCCATTCTTTGTGCCGTAGCACTTGTAATTTCTCATCTCATTTCTCCTTCTGTTCGTTTCTGTAGCTGATGTAGCAGGGTTTATGGGTAGTTCTAAATTTTCGTTCTTTTAGGAAACAATACTGTAGCCCTGCTACATCTGCTACAATGGATTGCTTCCGTTGTTGCATCTCCTTCGCTACGGTTCCAAGGCAGCCTCCTGCTCGAGGTCTCCTTGTTTTACTCGATCGCGCTCTTATACCAGCCCTTGCTGGATCGTCATGGCACATAGTTGATCGGGTATCGCTCACGTGAGGCTATTCAATTTTCAAGGTACACACACGTCACCGAAAAAAATAAGAAGGTGGATACTCGTCCATCCAGCTATAGCTGGGAATCGTGTATCCACCTTCTATGTCATGTTTGCAGGTCTTCTGGTTGCCCAAATGTTTCAGGGATCTCCGTTTCCTGGGAAAGTCCTCGGTGTCGTGCTTTCGCACTATTTATTCAATTGTGCTTGTTTTTCAACATCTTAATTATACCATATTCGAACATATGTGTCAATAGCGAAAACACAAAATATTGTATTTATTTTTGATTATTTTCTTTCTCAACCGCAATATGTTGTGCTTTGTGGTTATGCGCGATCACCGCTGCGCTGTTCCCACTATACACCCCCTCAATAAAAACCATAGCAGGGAAAACGAGAAAAGTAATTACTGAACATCTTAATTATTCTGAATGGTTTTTATATAAAGTCGCATAAGAAAGAACAATAGAAAAAGTTACCCCAAATTCCGCTCAAACTGAGTCAGTTTGTTTCCCCTATACACCCCTTCGTAAAAGGCCATAAGGGAAATATGCTATAAGATCACTTTACTGGGGTTCTGTTCTTTACTGGTTCTTTTTTTAATAAAGTCGCGTATGAAAAGAATATAGAAAAAGTTACGCGAAACGGACACAGTTTGCAACAGAACACCAGTAAAATCGCCGCTAAACAAAAAATGTGAAGTAGTGAATCAGGGTGAATTGATTTTTCTATAATTTTTCTTATATCTTCTCATGTATGATTTTTCATAAAAAGAATTCACAGAAGTTCACAACTTCACAGGAACGACGATCAAAAAGCACCATCGCAACCATTTCGGCTGCGGTGGTGCTTTGTTGTTAGTAGAGTTTGGGATCCGTTACGTCGCTGGTGCTGATCATGGCCTCCAGCGCCAGACGCATACCGAGCTTAAATCCGATGGTGAAGGCTGTTAGCTCGTTGGCATCATTGAGCTCCGATGCACAGTCTTTGAACTTCTCAAAGGTCTCCTGTTGTGCCTGCGTCAATGTTTGCATCAGATCATCCTCGTTCCGTGTCACCAAGTGCAGCAGATGAGAGTAGGCACCGCCCTTGATGATGTCTCGATCGCACGGTGTGATGTTGCCGTAGTATAGTTCCTCTATGATGTTTCGCATGTCGCCACCTCCTTTGGCAGGGACAATTAAGCCAGAAGCAATTGGCAAAGTCCAGACTTAATTGCAAAAAGAAAACGAATTTCGAGTATTCTATTGACTTTTTCAAAAGATCAGGTTATAATAAATAAACAAATTTGTTTATTTATTGAAAGGAGGAAGCCGTATTGATTGAGCCTACAGAATTTGGCATGTTTTTGAAGACAAAAAGAAAAGCCGCAGGCCTCACGCAAGATGATGTCGCTGCAGCTATCAATAAAACAGGGCAATATATAAGCAACATAGAAAAAGGCAAAAACAACGCTCCTCCTAATAGCGCAGACATAGAGGCAATAATTCACGCTTTGGGTCTAGATGATGACGAAGCAAAAGAATGCAGAAGATTGGCCGCTGCCGATCGAAATCAGCTTTCGAGCGAGCAAATGGCATATCTTTTAAAGCACAAAACGCTTCTGGCCCTAATTGATTTTGGCGTTGAAAATGAAATCAAAGATTCCCGTTGGAAGGATGTATTTTCAATCATTTCAAACGACGGTTGTCTTTGATCGGTGGTGATAATGATGAGAAACAAAAAAAACATAACTGGCATTAACACCAGAATTACCGCGTTAGCGGACACCATACAAAAAGCTAGAGTTGTTTTGTATTCCGACAATAGGCAATTAGACCTCCACCCCGAAGAAACTAGAAAAATCATTCTTATTTGTCTGATGTTATTTCGCATGCAAAACAACACCTTCCCCTGCAAGGCCATCAACCTAAAATGTGCTCTCGCTGCTCTTAAAATAGAACATTTCGATGTGTTTGACTTGCACACTGATGATATCCTTCAAAATGTGGAACTTTCAGGCGCACTAAACGAACTATCTCAAATCAGTCAATATCCGGATTGGATCGACTTAATCAATTACGCTCTTGAAGCGTTAGAATATGACACAGAGGCGTACTTCAATGTCAAAGTGTCGCGAGGTACGAGAAGTTCTAATCGCAAAAAGAAGGAGAGCGGAATCTACTACACACCACTTGATGTGGCAGAGTTTATTGTTTCACAATGCATCGGCACCGCCTTGTCTTTTGCTGATACGCCCTCTGTTTTGGATTGCAGTTGCGGATCTGGGGTTTTTTTAATCCAGAGTCTTTGTTATTTGGAACGTCTACAGAACCCTGACCACAATCTTGATGCATCCATGCGCATCCTGGATCAGTGTATATGGGGTGTCGATATTAGTCCGTCTGCAGTAGATTGTTGTAAAACAGTATTTTTGCAATACTATTTGGATAGCTATGAGGATGCTGCAACGCGATTAGGCGAAATCTGGAAGATAATTGATAAATCCATATTCATTGGTGACGCTACTCATTTACAAGAAGTTTCTGCTCAAGTCCCTGTTTTCCCTCTGAAATTTGATTGTGTGATAGGAAACCCACCATACGTCACCGAGGGCAGAGAATCAAATATGTTCATTCCATTTGTAGATAATATGATGGCATATTCATCTAATCGTAGCTGCTCAGCCCTGATCTTGCCGCTCTCCGTTTGCTACTCGCAAGGTGGTGAATTTGTTCGGTTACGAAATGAAATTCAAACCGATTCTGCAACGTGGACTTTTATGAACTATGATAGAAGCCCAGATTCGTTGTTTGGTGATCAGGTCAAAACTCGCAACACTATTTTGTTTAGGCGAAATACCGAATCCGCAACCGGAATTTTTACTACCAATTTACAGCGATGGACGTCAGCGAATCGCATTAATTTATTCCAGAACTATGCCCTCTGTAGCATTTCTGAAATGTCGATTTCAAAGTATGTGCCAAAAATTTCAAGTGATATTGAAAAATCAGGGTGCGAACGCATTAATTCCGGAAACTCAAACCTATATTCGCTTTTTGTGCGTGGTAACAGCGATTATTCTCTAATTGTAAATGGTACGGCCTACAACTGGCTTTGTGTATACGACCACATCCCGCCATCGGTTGACGAAAACGAGAAACCGTATATGTCTGGCACTACAAGGATTTATCATCTGCCTGATCGTGAGAGTCGTGACTTTTGTATCGCTGTGCTCAGCAACCGTATTGCTTATTGGTTTTGGAGCGCAATAGGTGATGGCTTCCACTTTAATGCCTCATTCTTATCGGACTTTAAACTCGGCAAGGATACTTTTACGGAATCGCAGTACTCCGAACTGTGCTGTTTAGGTAGAAGGTATTCGGAAGAAATCAAGAGGCATCCAACGGTCTCCTACAACGCTGGAAAGAAAATCGTTAATTATTCTCATTGGGAAGCAATGGATACTGTTCGAAAAATCGAGAAGCTTATTATAGAAGCCTTAGATCTTCCGAATAATTTTGCTTCTCATATAGAGCAATGGTATTTAAATCAGGTTCATTGTAACCGAGACAACGAAAAGAGGTAAATAACAATGTCGAACATCATTTCGCCAGAAATAAAAGAAGCGTCCAAACTCACCAGCGAAGAATGGAAGGAATGGACAAAAACAGTCTGGAGTATTGCTAACATCAGTGACGGTATTCACCCTGCTGTTTATCCTCCCGAGATTCCTTACCGGTTAATCAGAATGTTCTCGTTTGTTGGGGAAACGGTTTTGGATCCTTTTTCCGGGATGGCTACCACAGGAAGAGTTGCCATTCAAAATAACCGTTCTTATATTGGTTTTGAAACAAACCCTGTATACCACAGCGAATCTTTGAGACGCCTGGGTGAATCTGTGTTGCCCGAAAACAGTTACGGCTGTCGTTATGAGGTATCAAATTCGAGTTCATGCGATATGAGTCACGTCAAAGATGATAGCGTTGGAATCGTAGTAACCTCCCCTCCTTACTGGAATAAGGCTGATTACGGTGAGTACGATGGAAACATCGGCGGTTTTGAATACTATGACGATTTTTTAGCAGAACTGAAAAAAGTTTTTGCCGAATGTTATCGTGTACTAAAGCCCGGAAGAAAAATGTGTGTCGTTACAGCAAATGTTAATCAAAACACAAAAGAACACGGCCTTCTTACAATCCCGCTGGCCACCGACATGACCAAAGTTCTTCAGTCCTGTGGATTTGCACTCATTAATCAAATCATTTGGAACAAAGACGGTACCGGCGGAAGATGGGGATCTGCAAATTCTCAGAGACCTATTTTTGGCAGCTATCCCTATCCGCCCAATTTCCTTTTTAAGAACGTCAATGAGTATATTATTATCGTTCAGAAACCCGATCCTAAAAAGAAGAATTCAAAAGCTCCTTCATACAACGAATTGTTCAGAAATGAACCTGTATAACAAAAATGGCGCTGCCGGTTAAAACCGACAGCGCCATATACTTTTTACACAATTGGGCAGTTGTCCCACAACGAGAACATCGTACTTTCATCTATAACTTCAGAAGGAAGTGATCTGCCAGCAGGACGCGCCTTCAACCGAGCATTGATGGCGTCGTATCCTTCATTGCCTGCCAACAATATCATATAGACGAACAGATTGGCATTTACCCTCTTAAGAATCAAAACCGGTCTTGTTTCCGGGTTTGCTGGATAATTTGTGTCAAGCATGGATGCTCCTGCTAATTCAATTTTTACATTGCGGTTTCTCTGGCTAAAAACAACTTGACGATGTTCGATTTCACCAACCGCTCCAGACGCAAGCATTTCCTGTACAAGGATGCCATCTCCAGGTTTGAGGCAAAAATACTTTTCAAGAAGATCCACGGTGAAATGCACCTGCTTCGATCGGTCACCAGCTCGCGGCACCAATCTGATAAGGTAAGCATTATCCTCCTTGCCCACCTTGTCCGATTCCACCTGAACCGGCTTTTTCGGTGCAGGAGATTTCTTATCGTCTGTCTTTGCAGTTTTACCTTTACGGAACTGTTCGGGGAGCGCCGGAGCTGGAAACACTTCGTTTCCGAACAGTTTGGTTTTTCTGGTGGTAGCTCGTGCCTGCTTTGCACTTTCTGCCAGCGCTTTTCTCTGCTGAATTTCCTTGACGACATATCCACCTAATATTAATTCTTCAAGGAACGCTTCATCCAGTTTGCGGCTGCATACAGAATCGGCATCTGTATAAGTGGAATAGATTCCAGCCAGCGTCTCATTTTCTTTGTGCGCATCCTCACCAGAAAGCGAGGTAGAAGTGCTTAATTCGTAATTACTGAAGAGGCCACCGGCGGTCAGATTATTTGATCCAATAGCGTACCAGCAATTATTTTCACCAGATAACCAATAACACTTTATGTGGAATGTCTGGGAAACACTTTCAGAATGGAAAATATAAACCTCGTTTGCAAGTTTTAACAATTGGCCAAGTGCGTCATAAGTCGTATTTTGCTGATCAATGCCTATTACGCAACGGATTATGCCTCCGTTATTGCGAAATTTCTCAAGATAGGGAGAAATTCTATAAACACCGCTCAATTTTGCATAAGCAACCATTATTGTAAGCTGGTTAAATTGGTTGCTTTCGATGGCCTTTATCAACTGGATTCCCAACTGCTCGTCATGAGGCTGATTAACTATCATATTGTTCCTCCTTGCAATTTTTATGTGTGGAAAAATTTACTATAAATAGCTATTCGTCAAATAAAACGTACAAATTCCAAGCTATATTAATTTAAGTATAGCACAAAGTTGTGAAATTTTCAATATATGCACCAAAATCGGCTGTAAGACTGTATATGTAGTAATAAATTGCTTTCAAATCCTGCCTCCGCGCACCTTTTGTTGCTAATACATTGAACGGAATTTCTGCTCCTGCAAAAGAATAAACGGTTGATTTCTGGCGCTGATCCACCAGTCATCAACCGTTTTGTGCTGCTGTATGCGTATTTTACCCTCAAAATAAGGCTATAAAAGAGAATTGACTCACAAGTCTTGGTAGACTTATGAGTCAATCATTATGGTTGCGGAGGAAGGACTTGAACCAACGACCTTCGGGTTATGAGCCCGACGAGCTACCAACTGCTCCACTCCGCGATATTTAATGTTTTTCACTAATATTATTATACACAAAAAAGTGATTTAATGCAACCCTTTTTTGAATATTTTTAAAAATATTTTTTTAAATTCAGACCTTCGGGGAGCTACCCCGAAGGTCCTTATTCTTTTTTCGTGTTTTAGTACTCACATTATCGGCGCCTATGCAACAACTGTTGCTGTTACAAATGACAATGTGTGCACTAAAATTCAGAGAAAAATTAGATTAACTCGATAATTGCCATCTCTGCAGCGTCGCCACGACGGGGACCTGTTTTGATGATTCTGCAATAACCACCGTTAACGTCTGCATACTTGGGAGCGATTTCGTCAAATAACTTTTTAACAACATCTTCCTTAGTAATGAAGGCTAAAGCCTGACGCTTATTGTGAAGGTTATTTTCTTTAGCGAGTGTAATATACTTCTCTGTCATAGAACGTACTTCCTTAGCACGAGTAACGGTGGTTTCGATGCGACCGTTTTCGAGCAAGAAGGTTACCATTGCGCGAAGCATAGCTGTTCTATGGTCACTGGTTCTTCCGAGTTTACGGGTACCTGGCATATCTATTCACTCCTTAGCCAAAACATTTAAACTTGAATCAGATTTTGAGACAAGTATTTTTAGTTGTGACTTTGTTAAAATACTCGCAAATCCGACGGATTTGCTGTGTTTTTGCCTCGTCCATCAAAAAATCCTTTGTCTACAAAATTCACCGACCTTAAAGGCGCGATTTTTTGTGAGGATTTTGGTGAAGCGAAGTCCATAAGGCGACTGCCTATGGGGGACAATGAGCCGAAAGCATCCTAAAAACCGCCCTTTAAGGCTGTTTTAAGTTTAAATGCTTTGGCTAAATATTATTCGTCGTCCTTCTTGAGAGTAAAGCCAAAGGAATCAAGCTTTGCAATAACCTCTTCAAGTGATTTGCGACCTAAGTTTCTAACCTTCATCATATCTTCTTCAGACTTGTTGATGAGGTCTTCAACAGTGTTAATACCTGCACGCTTTAAGCAGTTAAAGCTACGTACAGACAAATCCAATTCGTCGATTGTTAAATCGAGAACCTTTTCCTTTTCATTGTTGTTCTTTTCAGCCATAATGCTGTCAGCTTCGCTTGCGCCTTCAGTAAGGTCAAGGAAGATTTCAAGATGTTCCATAAGAACCTTGGCAGACATTGAAACGGCTTCGTTAGCTCTGATAGAACCGTCGGTCCAAACTTCAAGAGTTAACTTGCCCTTATCGGTAACGTTACCAACACGGGTGTTATCAACCGAGAAGTTAGCCTTTAAAACGGGAGTATAAATAGAGTCAACGGGAATGAAACCAACAACAGTTTGTGCGGGTTTATTTTGGTCAGCCGGAACGTAACCGCGGCCCTTGTCAATGGTAAGCTCCATATTAAGCTTAGCACCTTCGTCAAGAGTAGCGATGTGAAGTTCGGGATTCAAAATTTCAACCTCTGAATCGGCCTTAATAGAATCAGCAGTTACAACGCAGGGACCTTCAGCTTCAATGTAAACCTTCTTTACGTCGTCGCTGTGAAGCTTTGCGATAATGCCTTTGATGTTAAGAATAATTTCGGTAACATCTTCCTTAACGCCGGGGATGGTAGAAAATTCATGAACAACACCGTCAATTTTAATGCCTGTTACTGCAGCACCGGGTAAGATAGAAAGAAGAACTCTTCTCATGCTGTTACCAAGTGTTGTAGCGTAACCGCGTTCAAGCGGTTCCATTACAAATTTGCCGTATTTACCGTCGGCAGTAATCATGGCGGTATCAATTCTGGGCTTTTCAATCTCTATCATTTAAAAGCTCCGTTTCTCCGTACCATAAATTTTGGTAAGGTACTGCACTGTACGGTAGCACAGCACCAAAAGATAACAATTATTATCTTGAATAGAATTCAACGATGAGCTGTTCTTCAACAGGAGCATCAATTTGATCTCTGTTAGGAAGGCTAATGATTTTAGCGCTCAATTCGTCGCGGTTAACGTCAATCCATGTAGGAACAGGTCTTGCACTGTTTGCTTCAACAACAGCCTTGATTTTTTCTAAGCCGCGGCTCTTTTCACAAATTGTGATAACGTCGCCTGCTTTAACCAAGTAAGAAGCAATGTCTACACGATGACCGTTTACTTCGTAGTGGCCGTGACCAACAAGCTGTCTAGCTTCTGCACGAGAAGCAGCAAAGCCTACTCTGTAAACAATATTGTCAAGGCGGCTTTCAAGAAGCTTCAAAAGGTTGTCACCGGTAATGCCTTGCTTTCTTTCAGCAATTTCAAAATAATGACGGAATTGACCTTCCTGAACACCGTAGAAACGTCTTGCAGTTTGTTTTGCACGAAGCTGCAAACCGTATTCAGATGACTTCTTTCTACCTTGTCCGTGTTGGCCGGGAGCATAAGCTCTAACACCTACAGAACACTTATCAGAATAGCAGCGTTCGCCCTTTAAGAATAATTTCTTGCCTTCGCGGCGGCAAAGTCTGCATACTGCACCGGTATATCTTGCCATCTATTACACCTCCATAATAATTATGCAAATTTTATTTGCACAGCATTTTTTTATTGATTATACGCGTCTTCTCTTGGGAGGACGGCAACCATTGTGTGGAATCGGAGTAACGTCTTTAATCATACTTACTTCGAGACCTGCTGTCTGCAATGCGCGGATAGCAGCTTCACGGCCAGCACCTGGGCCCTTAACATATACTTCAACGGTCTTAAGGCCATGTTCCATAGCAGCCTTAGCTGCAGTTTCAGCAGCAGATTGAGCTGCGAAAGGAGTAGACTTTCTTGAACCGCGGAAACCTAATTCACCGGCAGAAGCCCATGAAAGAGCGTTACCTTGTGTGTCGGTGAGGGTTACAATAGTATTGTTGAAGGTAGACTGGATATGAGCAGCACCGCGTTCGATATTTTTCTTTTCGCGGCGACGGCGAGTAGCAGTCGCTTTTTTAGCAGTAGCCATATTATCTTCCTCCTACTTATTTCTTCTTGTTAGCGATGGTCTTCTTGGGACCCTTACGTGTACGTGCGTTAGTCTTAGAACGTTGACCTCTTACAGGTAAGTTCTTGCGATGACGCAAACCACGATAGCTACCAATTTCGATAAGTCTCTTGATATCGAAAGCGATGGTACGACGACGGTCACCTTCTACTTGAAGGTTGTGGTCGATGTATTCACGAAGCTTTGAGATATCGTCTTCAGTTAAGTCCTTTACTCTAATATCGGGGTCGATACCGGTATCAGCAAGGATTTTTTTAGATGTAGTAAGACCAATGCCGAAAATATAAGTGAGACCGATTTCTACACGTTTATTATTCGGAAGGTCAACACCAGCAATACGTGCCATTTATCAAAGCACCTCCATTTAATCTCTCACGCAAAATTAACCCTGACGCTGTTTATGCTTGGGGTTTTCGCAAATTACCATAATCTTGCCTTTGCGCTTAATAATTTTGCATTTTTCGCAAATCTTTTTAACAGAAGGTCTGACTTTCATTTGGATTATACCTCCTTAAATTACTTGGAACGCCAAGTTATGCGTCCTTTGGACAGGTCATAGGGGGACATTTCAACTGTTACCTTGTCACCGGGAAGAATTCGAATAAAGTTCATACGAAGCTTTCCTGAAATGTGGGCAAGAATTTGATGTCCGCCTTGGATTTCTACTTTAAACATTGCATTAGGCATTGCTTCAACAACGGTGCCTTCAAGCTCAATCATGTCTTCTTTAGACATTACGGTTCCTCCTTAAATTTTACAGTATCTTTATATACTGCAATTGCCTTTTTTAATAATTTGTTTGTTTTAAATTGGTCAGGGTTTAAGGTATCGGCAGTTAGTGAAATGTGCTTTATGTTTTTTCTTTTTGGGGACTGAAGCTTACGCTCCTTCCCGTCAGCAACGAAAACATAATTATTATCGCAGTTAATAACCACCAAATATTTGCCCTTATCACGACCACTTAATGAATATACGATTTTACCTACCATAAATTCCTCAAATTACTGTCATAATTTTGGGGCCGTCAGGTGTGATTACTATCGTATGCTCAAAGTGAGCCGATAAGGAACCATCCTTTGTTAAAACCGTCCAACCGTCCGGTAAGACCTTTACATCAAAGCCGCCGGCGTTAACCATTGGTTCGATAGCCAAAGTCATTCCGGGCAAAAGGCGGATTCCCCTTCCGGCAGTGCCGAAATTCGGGACCTCCGGAGCTTCGTGCAGCTGGGCACCTATTCCGTGGCCGACATACTGTCTGACCACCGAAAAGCCTGCTGCCTCAACAGTCCTTTGCACAGCGTAACTAATATCGCCGATTCTGCTGCCCGCAGTTGCCGCCTTAATGCCTTCATATAAAGCATCTTTGGTGGTCTGCATCAGCCGCTTTGCTTCTTCGGATACATCTCCGCAAGCAAAAGTAGCAGCGTTATCGCCGTTATAACCGTTAAATCTTGCGCCAAGGTCAACGCTTACAATATCGCCGGCCTTTAGCACACGCTTTTGCGAAGGAATGCCGTGAATAACCTCGTTGTTGATAGATATACAAGCGGTGGCGGGGTAACCGTGGTAATTTTTAAAATTAGGTTCGCCGCCAAGACTTCGGATATATTTTTCAGCTAAAGCATCAAGCTCGGCTGTTGTTATACCCGGTTCTACCGCATTGCCTACTGTTTGTAATGCTCCTGCCGATATTCTGCAGGCCTCTTTCATGATGCCTAGCTCTCGACTTGTTTTGAGCACTACCATAATTAATTCTCCAACGCTGCAAGCACAAGACGTGTAGTATCTTTTACTTCGTCCTGACCTTCAACTATAACAAGCTTACCGCAAGCCTTGTAATAATCCTTAAGCGGTTCGGTTTGCTCGTGATAAACGTTAAGTCTGTTTAAAACAGTTTCGGGTTCATCATCCTTACGGATAACAAGCTTACCTTCGCAGAAGTTACAAACGCCAGGAGCAGCGGGCTTCTTATATTCGGTATGATAACTTGCGCCACACTTTTCACAAACGCGACGGCCGGACATACGCTTAACGATTTCTTCATCAGCAACTTCAATTGAAAGTGCTACATCGATACCGAAGCCAAGGTCGTCCAAAGCCTGTGCTTGAGGAATTGTGCGGGGGAAACCGTCAAGAATGTAGCCGTTTTGGCAGTCATCCTCGGCCAAGCGTTCTTTGATGATACCGATAACGATTTCATCAGGAACGAGATTTCCCGCATCGATGAATTCTTTAGCTTTAAGTCCCATCTCGGTACCGTTTTTAAGTGCAGCACGAATAATGTTGCCGGTCGAGATAGTGGGAATGTTGTATTTTTCGGAAATTACTTCCGCCTGGGTGCCTTTGCCAGCACCGGGAGCGCCTAAAAGTATTAATTTCATAATAATTTCTCCTTAATCAAGGAATCCCTTATAATGACGCATCATCATTTGAGATTCAAGGCTGCGTACTGTATCAAGCGCAACACCAACCATAATAAGTACAGATGTACCACCAAGTGAAATGTTGATACCGCCAACGTTACCTACAATAATAGGTAAGATAGCAATAACGCTTAAGAACAATGCGCCGAGAAGTGTGATTCTTGAAAGAATCTTTGAAATGAAATCAGTAGTAGGCTGTCCGGGACGAATACCGGGGATAGCACCACCGTTTTTACGCAAATTGTTTGCCATTTCAACAGGATTAAATTGGATTGTTGCATAGAAGTATGCAAAGCCAATAATCAAAGCGAAGTAAACAACTGCATAGAAAATACCCTGTACGCTGAAAAGTGACAAGAACTTATATAAAGAAATTGTGCTTGTTTTCCAGCTTGAAGTGGGATTACCCATAAATGAAAGAATCATTGTGGGAAGCATTAAAATTGATGAAGCAAAAATGATAGGCATAACACCTGACATATTAACCTTAATCGGAATATGGGTGTTTTGACCGCCGTACATTTTGTTACCAACAACACGCTTTGCGTATTGAACACCGATGCGGCGTTCTGCGTTTGTCATCCAAACAACGAACATAATTACTGCAAGGAAAATTACAATAACTGCAGCAACAGCTACATATCTCTTAAGTTCAATCATACTCCAGAGATATGCGGCAGCATCGGGAGCACGTGAAATGATACCTGCGAAAAGTATCATTGATATACCGTTGCCAATACCCTTTGCGTCAATTTGTTCGCCGAGCCACATAACAAGGGCAGAACCTGCGGTAAATGTACTTACAAGTACAACACCAGCAAAAATGGTTGCGAATGTGCCCTTAACTGTTAAGAAGCTACTGCTGTTTAGATAGATAAAGTAAGCGATACCTTGAATAATAGCAAGACCAACCGTTACAAAACGGATAAGCTGTGCTAACTTCTTTTGGCCTTCTTCGCCTTCTTTGGACCATTCTTGAAGCTTTGTGAAAACAACTGTTAAAAGTTGTACGATAATTGAAGAGTTAATGTACGGGGTTACCGACAAAGCAAAAATCGCACCGTATTGAAGACCGCCACCTGTTAAAATTGAAAGGTAGCTGAAGAATGTGTTGTCAGCGCTGCCTGCCTTCAAAGCTTCAACGTCGATGAAGGGAACAGGAATAACTGAACCAATACGGAAAACTAAAAGAATGAAAATTGTAAAGAGAATTTTGTTTCTAATCTCTTTAATGGCCCAAGCGTTTCTTAATGTCTTTAACATTAAATCACCTCAGCCTTTCCGCCTGCAGCAGCAATTTTTTCAGCAGCGGAAGCAGAATAAGCGTTAAGCTTAACTTCAAGCTTCTTAGTAAGCTTGCCGTTACCTAAAACCTTTACGGGAAGGTTAGCTTTCTTGATTATTCCTTTTGATGCTAAAGCAGCAGCGTCAACAACCGAACCATCCTCGAACACTTCAAGAGATGAAAGGTTAATTGCCACCCATTCTTCAGCAAAAATGTTATTAAAGCCACGCTTAGGAACGCGTCTTTGCAAAGGCATCTGACCGCCTTCGAAACCGATACGGATACCGCGTCCTGCACGAGCATGTTGACCTTTATGGCCTTTACCAGCAGTTTTGCCTTGGCCTGAACCGTGGCCTCTGCCAATACGCTTGGATTCTTTAGTTGAACCCATAGCCGGAGCTAATTCATGCATTTTCATTGTTCGCACCTCCTTGCTTAATTGCGGAAAATTCCGCCTGGTCAAATCAATGACTAAATATGGCGAAATTACGCCTTAACTTCTGTTACTTCAACAAGGTGACAAACCTTATTGATTTTACCTCTGGTTTGTGCATTGTCGGGTTGAATTGCTTCATCGCCGAGCTTGCGAAGACCGAGAGCTGCAACAGTAGCAATTTGGTCCTTCTTAGAACCGATAGTGCTCTTAACGAGCTTTACTTTAAGGCTAGCAGCCTTCTTTGTTGCCATAATGCTGCTCCTCCTTAACCTACGATTTCCTTAACTGACTTGCCGCGAGCTGCAGCTACTTCGTCAGCGCTACGAAGACTTGCAAGACCTGCTACGGTTGCACGAACTACGTTGCAAGGATTATTTGAGCGTAAAGCTTTTGTACGGATATCGGTAATACCTACCATTTCAACAACCGCACGAACTGCACCGCCGGCGATAACACCGGTACCGGGAGCAGCAGGCTTTAAGAGAACGCGGCCTGCGCCGAATTCGCCAATTGCTTCGTGGGGGATTGTTGTACCCTTTAATGAAACTTTGATAAGATTCTTTTTAGCGTCTTCGATACCCTTGCGGATTGCATCCGGAACTTCGCCTGCTTTACCAAGACCGAAGCCAACGATACCATTGCCGTCGCCTACTACAACCAAAGCGGAGAATTTCATAATACGTCCGCCCTTTACAGTTTTAGATACACGATTAATGGCAACTACGCGTTCTTTTAAATCTAATGTTGATGCGTCAATATTTGTAGCCAAAAGTATTCCTCCTTATTAGAACTTAAGGCCGCCCTCGCGGGCACCTTCGGCAAGCTCTTTAACACGGCCGTGGAAAATATAACCACCGCGGTCAAAAACAACCT
>JAZKZS010000035.1:0-2935 GCA_045612765.1 Acutalibacteraceae bacterium | reverse complement strand
GAGAGAAAGTGCTTATTTACAGTGCTTTCGGTCTCTCCCTCCGTCTTTTTGCTTCGCAAAAATCCACCCCCCTCATCAGATGGAGGCAAGGGTTTGTACAATAATTACGAATTACGCATTACGAATTACGCATTGGGCGTTTGCCCGATAAACTATAATTTAAACAAACAAAAACGGTAGAGGCCCAAAAGCTTCTACCGTTAATTTTATTTGCCAACACAGAATTTTTTGAATATTTCATCAGCTACAGCGTTAGTTACACGCTTACCCGTTAGCTCAAATAATGCCGCTATGGCATCGTCAACACAAATCCCAACCGCATCCATCGTAAGACCCGAAACGAGTGAGTTTATTGCTTCATCAACCGCTTCAAGCGCCCTTGCGGCACAGGCACGTTGACGTTCACCTATAAGCACCGCGCTATCGGGGTTAAGGTTTGCCGTGCCCGAGATTTCAGCAATTTTTTGCGAAAGCTCACTGTACCCTGTGCCCTGCTTTGCCGAAATTTCAACAATCGTAAAGCCATCAAAAACCGACATATCAATTTTATTTTCCAAATCAGTTTTATTAATAATTATAATCGTGTTTTTGTTTTTAATGCTTTCAATAAGCTCAAGGTCGTTATTATCAAGCGGAGTTGTGCAGTCAAACACCGCAAGAACAAGTTCAGCCAAATCAATACGGTTTTTGGCCTTTTCAATGCCAATACTTTCAACCTTATCGTCGGTCTTGTGAATACCCGCAGTATCCGCAAGGCGAAGCTTAATGTCACCTACTGTTACCGTGTCTTCAATAACGTCACGCGTAGTGCCCGCAACCTCGGTCACAATTGAACGGTCGGCACCGCTTAGCATATTCATAAGGGTGGACTTGCCAACGTTGGGCTTGCCTACAATTACGGTATCAATACCCTCACGAAGCACACGGCCCGAATCATAATTTTTAAGCATTTCTTCAATTTCGGCCTTTGCGTTTGAAAGCATAGCTAAAAAGCTGTCGTAATCAAGACCTTCTATATCTTCATCGGGGTAATCGGAATAAGCCGCAATTGAAGCATCGGCCGTAACCAAATCCGCCTCGATTTTATCAATTTTTTCGCTTACCTTACCGATATGAGCCGCGCGGGACAGTCTGAGCTCGGCATCACTTTCAGCACTGATAAGACCCATAATGCTTTCGGCTTTGGTTAAATCGAGCTTGCCGTTCAAAAAAGCACGCTTTGTAAATTCACCCGGCTCGGCAGGAAAAGCACCGTTATTTAATACGACACGAAGCACCGCTTTAAGCATTAAGCGACCGCCGTGCACCGAAATTTCAACAACATCTTCGCCTGTATAGCTTTGTGGATTTTTAAAAACAAGCGCAACAGCATCGTCTAAAATCCTATCAGCTTCAACTATATTACCGTAAAGGGCGGAATATCCTTTAAGCTCACAAAGCTGTTTGCCCGACACACTTTGAAAAACCTTGTCGGCAACTGTTATGGCATCATCGCCCGAAATTCTTATAACACCTATTGACCCTTCACCCAAAGGTGTGGCAATAGCCGCAATTGTTCGTGACATTTCCTCACTTCCTTTTTGAGTATTCTAACACATATATGAACCATTTTCAATAATAAAAGAAAAAGAGATGTAACCTTAAGTTACATCTCTTTGTGTTGGCATCTACCTATTTTCCCGGGCAGCTTCCCGCCAAGTATCTTCGGCGCAAGCGAGCTTAACTTCCGTGTTCGGTATGGGAACGGGTGGACCCTCGCCGCAATCAACACCAACTTGTGTATCGCTCTAGGCGACTTTGCTATATTACCACACCTTTAACCATTTGTCAAGCGTTTTTTTAAAAATTTTTTATTTTTTTATTTTTCGGCTTTTTTTCTTATTATATATTACATATTTATATATAATTTCCTATTTACAAGCGGCTAAACTTTTGTTATAATATTGGCGTATGAGAACATTTTAAATTCGAAATCTCATTAATTATTTTTTAGGAGGAATTTTCAATGGCCAGAAAGTTCAAAACTATGGACGGTAATAACGCTGCCGCTTACGTGTCTTATGCTTTCACTGAAGTTGCAGGTATTTACCCCATCACACCTTCTAGCCCTATGGCTGACTATGTTGACCAATGGTCTGCTCAAGGTGTTAAAAACATTTTCGGCACAACCGTAAAGGTTTCGGAAATGCAATCCGAAGCAGGTGCTGCAGGTACTGTTCACGGCTCACTTAATGCCGGTGCTCTTACCACCACCTACACCGCTTCACAGGGTCTCTTACTTATGATTCCCAATATGTACAAAATCGCAGGTGAATTACTCCCCAGCGTGTTCCACGTATCAGCACGTTGCGTAGCTTCACATGCACTTAACATTTTCGGCGACCATTCAGACGTTTATGCTTGCCGTCAGACAGGTTTCGCAATGCTTGCTGAAACTAACACCCAAGAAGTTATGGACCTTGGCGCAGTTGCTCACCTTGCAACTATTAAGAGCCGTGTTCCTTTCATCAACTTCTTCGACGGTTTCCGTACCTCACACGAAATTCAAAAGATTCAAGTTTGGGATTACGAAGACCTTAAAGAAATGTGCGATATGGATGCAGTTGCTGCATTCCGCAAGCGTGCACTTAACCCCGAACACCCCGTAATGCGTGGTTCACACGAAAACGGCGACATCTTCTTCCAACACAGAGAAGCTTGCAGCAAGTACTATGATGCTGTTCCTGCTATTGTTGAAGAATATATGGACAAGGTTAACGCTAAGCTCGGCACCGATTATAAGCTCTTCAACTACTACGGTGCTCCTGATGCAGAAAAGATTATCATTGCAATGGGTTCTATCTGCGACGTTGCAGAAGAAGTTATTGATTACATGGTAGCTGCAGGCGAGAAGGTAGGTCTTGTAAAGGTTCGTCTTTATCGTCCTTTCTCTGCT
>JAZKZS010000034.1:0-40961 GCA_045612765.1 Acutalibacteraceae bacterium | reverse complement strand
GTCTAAAGTCTTAAAGAAAGTAACCATCGGATTCGGCGCTTTCATCCAAAGTTCATATGCCATATTCCTTGTTGTGTCTTTTGGTTGAATTTCTCTCGCCATAATATCCTCCTAAATTTATTTTCTTGACAGCAGACAGACGCACTCAACGTGGCTAGTCCTCGGGAATAAATCCGCAGGGGTGTATTCAACCAATTTATACCCCTCTTCCGCAAAGATTTTAATATCACGTGCAAAGGTTGCAGGGTCGCAGGAAATATAAACAACACTTTTGGGACAAAAATCGTTTGCGATAATTTTTATAAGCTCACTGTCGCAACCCTTACGTGGAGGGTCAACTATTACCGTATCAGGTTTAATTCTTTCGTTTTTAAGCTGTTCAGCCGCTGTTTTAGCATCACCGCAAATAAATCTTGCGTTTTCTATGCCGTTTTCCTTTGCGTTAAATTCGGCATCCTTTACCGCTGCTTCGATAATCTCAACACCGATAACCGATTTTGCCTCTTTCGCCATTGATAGACCGATTGTACCCGCACCGCAATAAAGGTCAATAATGTTCTTGCCATTGGGTTTTGCGTAATCTTTAGCTTTTGCATAAAGCTTATTTGCCATAACGGTGTTGACCTGATAAAAGGACAAGGGCGATAATCTAACCTTTACACCTGCTAAAATATCGGTTATATAGTCACTACCGTAAAGGGTTTTGCAGGTATCACCTAAAATAACGTTTGTGTCTTGCTTATTTATGTTTAAAGCAACGCTCTTAAGCGCATCACCGCAAATAGCTTTAAGCTTTTCAATAATAATTTCGCTTTTGGGCAAATTATCACCATTTACAACAAAGCAAACCATAATTTCACCGCTAATTTGACCACGGCGAATGTAAAGGTGCCTTAAAATACCATTGTGCTTTCCTTCATTATAAATACTTATAGAATACTGCCTTACAAAATCACTTACCGCATCGGTTATTTTTGAAAAGATTTCGGGTTGTAAAATACAATCCTCACACTCAATTATGCGGTGGGAATGAAAAGCATAAAATCCCACTCCCCCATTTTCGCTTAAAGGATATTGCGCCTTATTGCGATAACGGTCGCAAGCGTCATATAAAATGGGCTGTGGCGCTAAATTAACACCGCCGATACGCTTTATAACCTCGTAAACTTTGTTGGATTTAAGCTCTAATTCAGCATTATAACCAATATGTCTAAACACGCAACCGCCACAACGGTTAAAGTAAGGGCAATCGTTTTCAATTCTATTTTTAGAAGGGGTAATTATTTCGAGCAATTTGCCAATAGCATATTGCTTTTTAACCTTAATTGCCTTGGCTTTTACAATATCGCCAACTGCAGTAAGAGGCACAAAAACTGCCATACCGTCCACCCTGCCGACACCACTGCCCTCGTTTGTAACGTCGACAATTTCGATTATAAACTCGTCATTTTTAAGCATTTTTACCCCACCTTTCTTATTTTTAAAAAGTATACCATAAAACACAAAAAAATAAAAGCCCAAAAGGGCTTTTATTTTAGTTAATTCCCAATTTTTCCGAATCTGCAACAACTATACCTTTGCTTTCTAAAAGGCCTTTAACCTTGTCAGCATCATTAAGCTGTAAAATCATATAAGCATTTTCGTCAGCGTGACCGAAAATTGAATACATATAGCTTACGTCGATATTTGCATTAGCCAAAACCTGTAAAAGTGTGTTAAGACCACCAGACACGTTGGGCACAGCCACTGCTAAAACATCGGTTGTGGTAGCAATTGCACCACTTTCCTTTAAAACTGAAAGTGCCTTTTCGCTATCATCAACGATAATACGAAGCAAACCATAGTCGGTGGTTTCGGCAATATTAAGCGCACGAAGGTCTATTTTATTATCTGCCAAAAGCTTAGTAATCTCCACAAGACGACCTGCACGGTTTTCAATAAAAATAGTAATTTGTTTAATTGCCATTATTAGTCCCTCCTATATCTTACGCTTGTCAATTATACGAACAGCCTTGCCTTCGCTTCTGGCAATAGACTTGGGCTCAACAAGGCGAACCTTTGCATAAATGCCAAGCATTGCCTTAAGGGCTGACACAAGGTCTTTTTCCATTTCGGTAATGCGACCAAGCGAGTCGGTAAATAATTCGGGTGTCATTTCAACCAAAATTTCAATAGTATCACTATGGTTTACGCGGTCAACCACAATTTGATAGTTTGCAGGATAACCGTTTTCCAAAAGAACTGCTTCAATTTGTGACGGGAACACATTTACACCCTTAACAATAAGCATATCATCGCTTCTGCCCATTGGCTTATGCATTTTAACAAGGGTACGACCGCAAGAGCACTTTTCACGACTTAAAACGGTGATATCCTTTGTACGGTAACGAAGAAGCGGGAAACCTTCCTTGGTGATTGAAGTAAATACCAACTCACCTTGGCTGCCTTCGGGTAAAACCTCTAAGGTGTCGGGGTCGATAATTTCGGCAATAAAGTGGTCTTCGTTAATGTGCATACCTGTTTGCTCGCTACATTCAAAAGCAACACCGGGGCCGCTTGTTTCGGTAAGACCATAAATATCATACGCCTTAATACCCAATTGTGCTTCAATATCACGGCGCATTTCTTCACTCCAAGCTTCAGCACCGAAGATACCTGCTTTTAATTTAATTTGGTCGCGAAGACCACGTTCGTGAATGCTTTCAGCCAAATATTCGGCATAAGACGGTGTGCAACAAATAATTGTAGCGCCCAAATCGGTCATAAACTGAAGCTGACGGTCGGTATTACCTGAAGACATAGGAAGGGTGAGGCATCCAACCTTGTGGCTGCCGCCGTGCATACCCGAGCCACCTGTGAAAAGACCGTAACCGTAAGCAACCTGACAAACATCGTCCTTTGTACCGCCTGCCGCAACAATGGCACGTGCGCAGCAGTCTTCCCATAAGTCAACGTCGTGTTGGGTATAAAACGCAACTACACGTTTACCTGTTGTACCCGAGGTTGAGTGAATACGAACACAATCCTTAAGCGGTGCGCCTAAAAGACCGTAAGGATAAGCATCTCTTAAATCGTCCTTGGTTAAAAACGGAAGCTTATGCAAATCGTCAATACCCTTAATATCGTCAGGGGTTACGCCCTTTTCTTCCATCTTCTTGCGATAATAAGGTACGTTATCCCAAACGTGCTTTACCTGTGCAACAAGTCGTTCGTTTTGAAGTGCGACCATTTCTTCGCGGCTTGCGCACTCCATTTCCTTTTGATAATAATTTGCCATTATAATTACGCCTCTCTACCTAAAGCAAAAGCTTTTTTGTTAAGCTCTAAGAATTTTGCAGGAACACTTTGTTCAATAGCAGTTAACCATTCTTCTTCGGTAAAGTCAAAACACTTTGAAAGCTTACCCATTAAAACAATGTTTACCGCCTTTGAATTACCTGCCGCTTCTGCAAGCGACAAAGCATCAAATGCATCAAGGTCAATTTTTAATTCCGCAATTTTTCTCTCCAATTCGCTAGGATACTCACACGCTCCTATAATTACAGGCATTGGATTAACCTGCTGTGTGTTAGTAATGATTTTGCCGCCTTCTTTAAGGTATTCAACCCAACGAGCCGCTTCCAAAAGTTCGAAAGAAACAATATAGTCAGCCTCGCCCTTGTCAATAACGGGTGAATAAACCTTATCGCCGTATCTAACGTAGGTAACAACGCTACCGCCGCGTTGGCTCATACCGTGAACCTCGCTTACCTTAACGTCATAACCCTTTGATAAAAGAATTCGGCCCAAAAGCTTACTTGCAAGTAATGTGCCCTGTCCGCCAACGCCGACAATCATAATATTTTTTGTTTGCATTGCTTTTACGCCTCCTTCACTGTTTTAAACACGTCAAATTTACACATTTGAGCGCATACACCACAGCCTGTGCAAAGTGTGTTATCAATTTTAACCTTGCCGTCAATAATGCTAACAGCGGGGCAACCAATACGCATACAAGACTTACAACCAATGCACTTGTCACTATCGACTGCAATAGGACCTGCATGCTTAACATATTTAAGTAATGCACAAGGTCTGCGTGAAATAATAACGCTGGGCTCGGCTTTTTGGAGTTCTTCCTTAATAACGGTATCACATTCAGCCAAGTCGTAAGGGTCAACCACACGAACACTGTTAATGCCAACACTCTTACAAAGGGCTTCAAGGTCAATTTTACTGCAGGGGTCACCCTTAAGGTTATAGCCTGTTGTGGGGTTTTGCTGATGACCTGTCATACCTGTGATTGAGTTATCAAGAATAATAACGGTTGAATTTGAGCCGTTATAAGCAATATTAATAAGACCTGTAACACCCGAATGCATAAAGGTTGAGTCACCAATAACTGCAACTGTGCTGTTATCGGTTGCGCCTTCGTTTGCTTTGTTAAAGCCGTGAATACTTGATACCGATGCACCCATACAAATGGTTGTGTCAAGTGCGGAAAGAGGTGCCACAGCGCCAAGAGTGTAGCAACCAATATCACCCATAACCTTAAGCTTGTTCTTCTTTAAGGTATAAAACAAACCACGGTGAGGACAGCCTGCACACATTACAGGTGGGCGCATTGGAATATTTTCAGAAAGAACGGCGCCCTTGGGTGCTTCTACACCCATTTTTTCAGCAACAAAGTTTTGGCTGAATTCGCCAATATTACCGAAAATTTCTTTACCCGCAACCGAAACGCCAATGTTTTTACAATGTGTTTCAATAATACCGTCAAGCTCTTCAACAACGATTACGCTTTTCACCTTAGCGGCAAAGTCCTTAATTTTATTGACAGGAAGCGGGTTAATCATACCCAGCTTTAACACAGGGTATTTATCGCCGAAAACTTCCTTAACGTATTGATAGCTTGTAGAAGAGGTAATAATACCAACGGTATTGTCACTACCTTCTTCAATTCTATTAAACCAAGCGGTTTCAGCATAAGCAATAAGGTCAAGTGTGCGCTGTTCAACAATTGGGTGGCGCTTTTTAGCGTTACCCGGCATCATTATGTATTTTTCGCCGTTTTTAACGTATTCCTTTTGGGGAATTTCTACCCTTTCGCTTTCCTCAATAATGCTTTGTGAGTGAGCAACACGAGTAACCATTTTTATAAAAATAGGTGTGTCGAACTTTTCGGAAATTTCGAAGGCTTCCTTAACAAAGGCAATAGATTCAGCGCTGTCGCTAGGCTCGAGCATAGGGATTTTAGATGCTATTGCATAATGGCGAGAATCCTGTTCGTTTTGTGAGGAATGCATACCGGGGTCGTCAGCAACGCCGATAATAAGACCGCCGTTAACACCTGTATAAGCAATTGTAAAAAGTGGGTCAGCCGCAACGTTAACACCAACGTGCTTCATACCGCAAAAGCTACGCTTACCTGCCAAGGAAGCACCGAAGGCGGTTTCTAAAGCAACCTTTTCGTTAGGTGCCCATTCGGCATAAATTTCGTTATACTTTGCAGCATATTCAGTTATTTCGGTACTGGGTGTACCGGGATAGCTTGATACAAACGAGCAACCCGCTTCGTAAAGACCACGGGCAATCGCCTCATTTCCAAGCATAAGTTTTTTCATTATTAACACCTCTATAAACAGACATTAAAGTATATTATATATCAAACAAATTTTAAAAGCAATTATTTTTACATTAAAAACAACGAGTTTTATGGCTTTTTAAGGCTTAAATTTAAAACTAAAGCAATAAATGCAAGGCTTAAAAGCAAAACAAAGGGAGCTATATAACTGCCAAAGGAATTTTGAAGACTGCTACAGGCAGTTGCCATAAAGGAAGTACAAATTAAGTGACAATTCAGTACGCTGAAATTTGTGCCAAAATGTTTTTGACCGTAAAAAGCCGAAATAAAGGCTGTACCTATTGTGGGACAAGTACCGTAAGACAAGCCTGTTAAACAAAGACCGATTATGCACAAAGGCACCGAATTAATTATTACCGATAACAAGGTTGTAGCTGCCGCAACTATGGTTAAAGTCATTGCAATAAGCATGGTTTTACGTCTGCCAAGCCAGTCAAACATAGCGCCTGTAATAATCCTGCCAAGTCCGTTACAAACCGCCAGCACACCAACAAGGCTTGTTGCCAACGCAACGCTAGTACCAACCGAAATTGCCAAGTCACGCGCAAAGCTGATAACCGAATTACCAACCGCCGCCGCAAAGGTAAATAAAGCAAAAGCTCGCCAAAACGAAAAGCGCTTTAGCATTTCTTTGGTGGTGTAATCTTTTTGTTTAAAAGTCTCGGTTTTTTTATCTGATTTTTTATTAGGAATTTGGAAAATTATATCCGTATCGGGACGCTTTAAAAAAATACTTGCAAAGCCTAAAACCAAAAATAACGCCACACCTAAAACAAGGTAGGTACCAGAGCGGCCAATACTGCTTTTAAAAAGCATATCTGCTAGATTGCCCAAAACAAGCGAGCTTGCACCAAAGCCCATCATAAGACTGCCTGTGCAAAGCCCCTTTTTATCGGGAAACCAAGCGGTAACAGTTGAAATTATTACGTTATATGCAATACCAATGCCAAGCCCTGACAAAGCGGCGTAGGTAAGGTAAAGCATTGTAACGTTACCACCGTTTAAAAGCCCTGTTAAAGCCATACCGCTTCCCGCTAAAGCTGCCGCAGTAACACTTGCGGGCTTTACACCGATTTTTTTGGATAAAAAGCTACCCAAAAGACCACCCAAGCAAAAGGTACACATTGTAAGGGTAAAGTTTAAGGAAAGCTGACCTGCGGTCCAACCGAAATCGGTTGCAAAGGGCACCTTAAGAATAGACCAAGCATAAATAACACCGGCAAATAACATTGCAAGCACCGATACGCCCAACAAAAACCAACGATACGACGTTTTCACCTTATTATTCATACTTATTCTCCTTAACTAGCTGTTGATTTGTGCTTCTACAAGACTAACCTTGCAATATTTTTCACGAAGCACGGGTTTTTCAATTTTACCGGTAGGATTACGCGGCACTTTATCAAAAATAATCTTTTTGGGACGTCTGTAACGGGGAAGCTTTTGACAAAATTCTTCAATTTCAGCTTCGGTACAGGTTTCATCCTCTTTAATTTCAATAATTGCGGCTGCAATTTCACCAAGACGTGCATCGGGAAGACCGATAACCGCAACGTCCTTAATTTTTGCAAACTTACGAAGCTCGTCTTCAATTTGAACGGGGTAAAGGTTTTCGCCGCCCGAAATTACAACGTCTTTCTTACGGTCAACAAGGTAAATAAAGCCGTCCTCATCCTTTTTAGCCATATCACCTGTAAATAGCCAACCGTCCTTTAAAATTTCGTTGGTAGCTTCTTCGTTTTTGTAATAGCAGTCCATAACACCTGGGCCCTTAACTGCTAATTCACCAACGTCGCCGTCGGCAACGGCATTACCCTGTTCGTCAACAATTTTAACTTCCCAAAGGTAACCTGCTTTACCAATTGCACCAACCTTATGTACGTTTTCAACACCCAAGTGAACACAACCGGGACCGATAGATTCACTTAAGCCGTAGTTGGTGTCGTATTGGTGGTTGGGGAAGTATTTAAGCCAACGCTTAATGAGTGACGGGGGTACAGGCTGTGCACCTATGTGCATTAAGCGCCATTGTGACAAAAGGTAATCGTCTAATTTAATTTTGCCCGATTCGATAGCGTCGAGCATATCCTGTGCCCAGGGCACCAAAAGCCAAACGATTGTGCATTTTTCTTCGGTAACAGTGCGCAAAATCCATTCAGGCTTAACGCCACGTAAAAGCACTGCCTTACTGCCCGACAAAAGCGAACCGAACCAGTGCATTTTTGCGCCTGTATGGTAAAGTGGCGGAATACAAAGGAAGACGTCATCCCTTGACTGTGAATGGTGATTTTGTTCGGTTTGGCAGGATGCAACAAGCGCACGGTGGCGGTGAAGAATTGCCTTAGGGAAGCCTGTTGTACCTGATGAGAAGTAAATAGCAGCAAAATCGTCTTCATTTAAAAGCACGGGTGGTGCCTGTGTAGAACAAAATGTTGTAAGGTGATTGCCGTCTTCAGCATAGTCGGGCTTATCCTTACCGATAAAGAACATTGTTTTAATTTTGGGAATTTCGTTATAAACAGTGTCCATACGGCCAACAAATTCGGGGCCGAAAACTAAAACTGAACAGTCTGCCAAATCTAAACAATATTTAATTTCTTCACCCGAATATCTAAAGTTAAGGGGCACTGCAATGCAACCTGCCTTTAAAATACCAAAATAAACGGGCAACCATTCAAGTGAATTCATTAAAAGAATAGCAACCTTTGTACCCTTCTCAAAGCCACGGCTTAAAAGCAAGTTTGCGAAACGGTTTGCTTTTCTGTCAAATTCTCTCCAAGTAAGCTCGCGTCTATAGGGTGCGTCAATTGCGCTTTCAATAAGACTTGCCTCTCTCCAGGTTACTGCTTTGTCACGGTCTTCCGAAGGGTTAACTTCTACAAGCGCAACCTCTTCACCGTAAAGTCTTGAATTTCTTTCCAAAAAGTCAGAAATAACCATTTTTTCTCCTCCCAAAACGCTTTAGCGATTTAACACTTTAACAGTTTAACACTTTAAAGCGTTGTTGTCAAGCAAAAATTTACAATTTGTTATTGTTTTTTAAAAGGATATATACTATAATCAAATCATATTAAAATTTGGGAGGTGTTTTGTTTGTTTAAAAGGCTTTTAGCGGCATTTTTATGCTTTGTGTTAGTGTTTTCGCTTGCTGCGTGTAACCTAAGCTTTAAATTACCGTTTACCCAAAACGAATCTAACCCTGATACACAAATCAGCTTACCCAGTCAAACACCAAACAGCTCTACCCAAAGCGGCACCAATAAAACCGAAAAGCCAAGCAACAATACCTCAAGCGGTACAACTGTTGAAAAACCTAACAACGGTCAAAGCAGCGAAAACAAGGTAGATTCACCCGCAATTGAAACGCCAGTTATTCCCAACACAAGCCACAAACCTGTTTTACGGGAAAATTATTACCAATATTCAAGCCTTAACGAAACCGAAAAAAAGGTTTATAACGATATTTGCACCGCTATTGAAGCCACCCAAAACGTTATTAGCCTTTCAAAATACCGCCTTAGCTATAATAAAATGTGGAACATTTTTCAAAAGGTAATTGCTGATAACCCACAATATTTTTGGGTTAGCAAGTTTATTGAATACACCCATCTTAACCAAAACGGTAACGATATTATTATCAATTTAATCCTGTATTATACCGACGGCGACACAACCGACAGTATAAGCGGTAACAAATTTGAAAGCATGGCAAGCCGTGATAAAATAAACGCCCAAATTGCCGATGTTAATCAACAAATTGAAGCATTTCTTTCAAAAATTCCATCAAATTACAGTGAAGTTGAAAAAGAATACTTAATTCACAATGCTATTGTTAATTCCATCACTTATGACCACGATGCAATCGGCAAACCATTAACCCTTAACAACTATCCCCGTGTGTATGACATTTACGGAACTTTAATGAACCAAAAAGCCGTTTGTGAAGGCTATTCAAGGCTTTTTCAATACCTTTGCTATCAGGTAGGCATTAATTCAACCATTGTTATTGGCATAAGTGAAGACCAAGCACACGCTTGGAACGCTGTAAGCCTTAACGGAAATTGGTATCACGTGGATGTTACCTGGAACGACGGTATGGAGGGCGATATTCCCCTTTACGATTACTTTAACCTTACCGCCGAAGAAATTTGTTTAGACCATATAATTGAATATGAGGAATTAGCAGTTCCCACCGCTACTGCTACCGAATATAGCTTTATAAACACCTTTGGTATGCAGCTGGAAAACCTTAATTCAGCACCGCTTAATTACCAAAACGCTATTGATTATGCCGTTAAATTTAACAGCCCATATGTTTATATTATGGTAAATGATGAAAACCTAAGCCATGCATACAGCAATTATTTAACAGCATATTTCTTTGGCTTCAACAGCGAGGTACAACGCTATATAAAATCAAAAGGCTATAATATTCGTTTCGACAGTAATATGATTTCTTTTACCAGTACCTGCATTTTTATAAAGCGAAAATAAAAACAGCCTTTTAAGGCTATTTAACAATAAAAAATGAAAATTTTACTATTTAAATCTCAAATAATTCCCCCTATAATTATGTATAATATAGTTATAGGGGGGTGCTTTGTTTGCTTAAAAGGCTTTTGGCGTTTGGATTGTGCTTTTGTTTAATAATTGGGCTTACTGCCTGCGATCTTCAATTCGAACTGCCCGAATTTGATTATGAATTTACCCTAAGTGACCCAAGCGTTCCACAAAGCAGTGCTGAAGGTAGCACGTCACAAAATCAAAACAGAGTCACTTCTTCAAACACCACAAAATCCAAAATAGTACAAAACGGCAGCTTGGAAAACGTTATTTCCTCCCCGAAGCTTAATTCGAACGATTCGCCCTTTACAATGCAAGTGACCATCACAAAAGAAGAATATTTCCAATATTCCACACTTAATAACAGCGAAAAAGCTATTTATAACGACATTTGCAAGGCTATTGAATCGACAAAAAACGTAATTAACCTTTCAAAGTATAACATTGATTACGAAAAAATGTGGGGAATTTTTCAAAAGGTAATTGCCGATAACCCACAATATTTTTGGGTTAGCAAATTTATTGAATATACCCACTTTAACGTTGGCTCGAAGAACAAAATTATTGACTTAATTCTTTTTTATACCGACGGCACAGTAACCGACAACATAAGCAACAATAAATTAACAACCGTTGCAAGTCGCAAAAAAATAGCTAATCAAATCAGTCAGGTTAACCGTGTGGTTGAGGGAATAATTGAAGATATTCCTTATTGGTATTCCGAATCTGAAAAGGAATACTTAATTCACGATGCGGTAATTGAGCTTGTCACCTATGACAGTGATACCGCAAACCAAAAAATTACCCGCAATAATTATACAAGAATATATGATATATACGGCGCCGCAGTAAACGAAAAGGCGGTTTGCGAAGGTTATTCAAGGCTGTTTCAGTATTTATGTTACCTTGTTGGTATAAATTCAACTATCGTAGTTGGCACAGCAAACGACGAGCCTCACGCTTGGAATGCGGTACAAATTGATTTCTATTGGTACCACACCGATGTCACTTGGGATGAGAACTACATTGATTATTTTTCATTCGTAAATTATAATAACCTAACCCTTAAACAAATTACAAACGACCACGATATTGATTATAGTTATTTGGTAGTCCCTGCAACAAATGGTTATTAATTGAGCTTTATTTATGTTAAAAGACTTGACGTATTAGTCAAGTCTTTTTGTTTTAATCATGTTCAGCGGTATAAAGACCGATATTTGCCGTCATTACCCTTGAAAGCACCGCCGCCAAGGCAAAATAACCTATGCCACCTATACCAAAAAATTCAAAGCCCAACAAAAGCGCCGCAGCGGTACATTTTGTAGCGCCGCCAAACAAGGTTACCATACCAACTGCCGCCGCAAAGCTTGGGTTTATACCAACCAAGCTACCAACAGCCGCACCCAAGGTTGCGCCAACAAAAAGTGCGGGAACAATTTCGCCACCCTTAAAGCCTGAAGCATTTGTAATGGCGGTAAAAATTATTTTAAGTGCGAATGCGGCATAAACCACACTGCCTGTTTTTATAACCTTTTCGATTATTTGCATACCGCCGCCGTTATAATCGGTATTGCCAACTATAATGGTTAGCATTATAACCAAAGTACCGCCGACGATTATGCGAATATACGGGTTTTTGAAAACCTTTTTAAAGAAGTCGCTTGCTATGTGAAGCGCCAAGCAAAAGGCAACGCAAACCACACTGCAAACCAAAACCACGGCTGATGTTTTTAAAAAGGTGACTGAGGTAAATTTTGGAATTTCGTACAAAATAAACCTTTCCGGATGAACATCCAAAAGCTTAGCTACCAAAAATGCGCCAAAGCTTGAAATGGTAAGCGGCAAAACCGCCTTTAAATAAAATTTGCGGCTTATATAAATAATTTCAAGCCCGAATGCCAAGGCAGTAAGCGGCAGGGTAAACACGGCCGAAAACATAGCTGTCATACCACAAAGCAAAAGTATTTTATGGTTATTTTGGCGAAGCTTTAAATAACGTGCAATTGGTGAAGAAATACCACTGCCTATTTGCAAAGCCGCCCCTTCCTTACCGGCCGAGCCACCGACAAGTTGGGTTATAGCTGTGCCAACAAATACTGCCAATGCCAATAAAACCGGTGTTTCGCCGTCGTTTTTAACGTTTGAAAAAACGGTGTGAATGTTTTTGCCTTCAACCCTTAATGCCTTAAAAAGCAAAACTGTTAAAACACCGCCTAGCGGAAGCAAATAAACAAGCCAACCGTAACCTGCAAAGGTGTTATTTGCAAGCTTAAGGGTGTGCGAAAACAAAGCGCCTACACCACCGCACAAAACGGCAGTTATAACAGCACCCAAAAGCAAAAGCATATATTCTTTTTTTGCATTTTCCTTTGTCATTTGCTATTCCCCTTTTTTAACAAAACAAATTGTACCACTATTTTAAATTAAATACAACCTTATATATTGAGAAAACTAAAACTTTGTGTTAAAATTAGTATAACAACTTTAAGGAGTAATAATATGAAAACTAAGCTTTCCCCACGTTTTTGGTGCGCAGTTACCCTTTTCAGCCTTATGGGACAGGTTGCATGGGTTGTTGAAAATATGTATTTCAACGTTTTCATTTACAAAATGTTTACCGCCACAGCAAACGATATTGCTATAATGGTTGGTGCGTCGGCAGTTGCCGCTACCCTTACAACCGTGTTTATGGGTGCCCTTTCCGACCGCATTGGTAAGCGCAAGCTATTTATTTGCGGAGGTTATATACTTTGGGGCATTTCAATTTTTAGCTTTGTGCTTGTTAGAACCGATATTATAGGCAGTATTTTCCCCGCTGTTACAGGCATTGCCACCCTTTGTATAACCTTGGTTATTATTATGGACTGTATAATGACCTTTTTCGGCTCGACCGCAAACGATGCAGCCTTTAACGCCTGGCTTACCGATTCGACCGACAATACAAACCGTGGCGCAGTTGAAGGTATTAACGCTATGATGCCCCTTGTGGCAATTTTAGTGGTTTTCGGCGGTTTTATGTTTTTCGATTTAGAAAATCCAACAAGCTGGACACTTATTTTCACAATTATTGGTATTGTGGTTACAATTATTGGTGTTTTGGGTATTTTTCTTATTAAGGACACAACCTTTGAAAAGCCGTCACAAAGCTATCTTAATTGCATTTTTTACGGCTTTAAACCCAAAACTGTAAAAAGTAACCCCTTGCTTTATATCACCCTTGCCGCTTTTATAATTTTTAACACTTCAATTCAAATTTTTATGCCATACCTGATTATTTATTATGAAAAGTCACTTGGTATGACCGATTACGTTTTTATAATGGCGCCCGCAATTATTGTTGCCGCTATTGTAACTGCCTTTTGGGGCAGAGTTTACGATAAAAAGGGCTTTACCTTTTCGGGTAGCATTGCACTTTTATCGCTTGCCTTAGGTTATATAATTTTATTTTTTACAAAAACCACACTTCCGGTATTTATCGGCTCACTGCTTATGATGTGCGGTTACCTTTCGGGTATGGCGGTTTTCGGTGCAATGATAAGGGACAACACCCCCGAAAACAAAGCTGGTATGTTCCAAGGTCTTCGCATTTTTGCTCAGGTGCTTATACCCGGTATTATTGGTCCCGCCATTGGTTCGGCCGTGCTTAAAAATGCCGAAACTATTTTAAACAACGACGGCACAACCTCGTTTTTGCCTAACGAAAATATATTTTTAGCATCTCTTATTGCTATTGTATTAATACTTCCATTTTTATTTATTATGAAGAAAAGGAATCGTTCAAATGAAAACTGAACTTGCAACCCTTTACACCCCCTTTGAAAAGGATTTGAACACCCAAAAGCCGTGGGACGTTTACCCACGTCCGCAATTTAAACGCCAAAGCTTTATTAACCTTAACGGTAAATGGGATTTAGAAATTTTACGCAAAGCCCAAAGCGTTTTTAAGGGCGAAATTATTGTACCCTTTCCCCTTGAAAGCCGACTTTCAGGGGTGGACTTTACAAAGCAAACCAACGACTTGCTGATATACACCAAAACCATTAATTTAAACTCAAACAAAAACCGTATTATTTTAAACTTTGGTGCGGTTGACCAAGAATGTAAGGTTTATATTAACGGCAGCCTTGTTGGCGAAAACCTTGGCGGTTATTTGCCCTTTTGGTTTGATATTACAAACCATTTAAAAGAGGGCGAAAACGAAATTAAGGTAGAGGTTTTAGACACCCTTAATTTAGAATTAGCATACGGCAAGCAAACCAAAAAGCGTGGCGGTATGTGGTACACCGAAACAAGCGGTATTTGGCAAACCGTATGGCTTGAAGAGGTACCCCAAAATTATATTAAAGACATTAAGGTTACCCCAAGTCTTACAGGCTTTGATATAACTGTAGACGGTGGCGACAACCTTAAAACCCTTACAATCGACGGCAAAACACATACCTTTAAGGGAAATAACACCAAAATTGAAATTGAAAACCCAATTAATTGGACACCCGAAAACCCACACCTTTACAATTTTACCTTAAGATGCGGTGAGGATGAAATTCAGTCCTACACGGCGCTTCGCACCATTAGTATAAAGGGCAACAAAATTTTACTGAATGAAAGGCCTTATTTCTTCCACGGGCTTTTGGACCAAGGCTATTTTAGCGACGGTATTTACACCCCCACTACACCAAGCGCCCTTGAAAACGATATTTTAAAAATGAAGGAATGCGGTTTTAATATGTTAAGAAAGCATATTAAAATTGAACACGAGCTTTTTTATTACTATTGCGATAAATTAGGCATGGCGGTTTTTCAAGACCTTGTAAATTGCGGAAAATACAGCTTTTTAATTGACACCGCCCTGCCAACAATTGGGCTTAAAAAAGGTGTTACCCATAAGGCAACACCCAAAAGACGCGAACAGTTTATTAAAAATTCAAAAGACACATTAAGCCTTTTATATAACCACCCCTGTGTTGTTTATTACACCCTTTTTAATGAAGGGTGGGGCCAGTTTGATGCCAAAAACCTTTATAAAATGATGAAGAACCTTGACCCCACACGTGTGTGGGATGCAACGTCGGGTTGGTTTCAAACGGGGATGAGCGACGTTTTGTCGGAACATATCTATTTTAAACCGCTTAAATTTAAACCCGATAATCGTCCGCTTGTATTATCAGAATTTGGGGGATATTCTTCAAAAATTAAAGACCATTCCTTTAATAAAACCAAAACCTATGGTTATAAATTCTTTAGCGATAACGAAGAATTTAAAAAAGCACTTTTAAAGCTTTATTATGACGAGGTTATACCCGCAATTACAGCCCACGGCCTTTGCGCCACGGTTCTGACACAGGTAAGCGACGTTGAGGACGAAACAAACGGTATTTTAACCTATGACCGACAAATTTTAAAGGTTGACCCCAAGGAAATGTGTGAAATGGCAACCGCTATTTTTGAAGCGTATAACAACATCTAAATTAACCCCCCAAGTGACTTGGGGGGCTAATTTATTCTTCAGTTTGTATATTTTCAGAATTGTACGTTTCGGTAATAGGCGCTGCTTCGGGCTTTTTGATAAGCCAATGTCTTAATATAAAGTAAAGCGGTGCACCCCACGGAATTACAAAGCGTAATAGCACCTGACCGCCACCGTAACGCACGAAAGCGCTGTAAGCAGTAAACCAAATTAAGCCAAAGTTTGCATAAAAGCTTGTTGCAGATATTGTTGCGCCAATAGAAAACGCACCCAAAAGAATTATAACAATCCAAAGCGGTTTAAGCTTAATTTTGCGTCGACAACAGTCAATAAGCGCAAAGATAACAAGTGCAACCACCAAAAGATTAGAAAGCAAAAAGCCCCACTGTATAACTGAAGCACCCTTCATATTGGTTATAACACCTGTGTAGTAATAATTGGTCTTTTCATAAGGCGTAATGTTAAAAAGGCGTAATTTTTCGGTATTACCGTCAAGCTGAACACTTATAATATACCGCTTATCGTTTGTGGTCATTTCATAAACCGAATCTACATATTTATAGCCTTCCCCGTTTTGTATGCCTGCCTTTTGATATACTGAAAGCATATTTAAGTTATATTCATTAACGCCGTTAAGCATTTCACACATTTTTATAAAAGCAGGGTCAAAATCGCTTCGTTCACAAACGTCCTTTACAAGTGAATAGCCTGCATCCGCATCGTTCATAAGTATTGCATTAAGCATTACGTCGGTATGGTTGCGAAGTTTTTCATTTTCAAAGGCGCCAACCAATCCCTTACAACCGCTTAAAAGCAAAACCAAAACCAATAAAATTGTAACAATAAACGATTTTTTAAACTTTTTCACAAAACAGTCCTCCTTTTATTCGCTAAACGGGATTTGGTCGGCTTCATCCTTTTGTAAAATTTTATTTAGAACCCAACAATTTTCCCGCCTTACAAATTGCCAATATTCAACAAACGCGGTTGACGATGTGCTACCCTCAACCTTTAGCTGTGTGACGGTATCAATGGTATAATCCACCATTTTACCCTTTATGTAAAACCAAATATAATCACGTGAATTGTCTTTATCATCATAAACTGCAACAGGCAGTGCCGATAAAAGCTCAATTTTTTCCAAAACATTTCTTTGATTGCGGAAGACCATCCAATTAAGCTTTGTTTGAAAACTGTCTAAAAGCTCGTTCGACATATATTTGGCGACAGGTGTTAAATCCATATTTGTCCAAGCGTTTTGAATTGCGTAAAAGCTGTCACTAACCGTTTCTGCAATATCCTTAAACTTCCACGCATTATCACTTTCAAGCATTTTCTTCATAAGCTTTTTAGATCTTCGCGAACGCTTTGTCAGCTTAATATAAAACGCCGTTGTAGATGAAAACACCGTAAATGGCAACAAAATAAGATTTATAATATTACTTAAAATACTGCTTCGCCCATTTGAACCACTGTGATGACTGCCACCCGAACTTCCGCCGGAGCTACCACCACTTCCGCCGGAGCCTCCCCCGCCTGCGCGCAATGTGATAGCATTATCAGTAATATTTTCAGTTGCTGAAACCGTAATATAAAGAGTTGAAAACAGCAATAAAAACACCATTAAAAAGCAAATTACTTTTTTCATAATATCACCGCCTTTATTTGTTAGACGCATAAACCTTAAAAAACTCTCAGCTTTTTTACACTTTTATTAATTATAACACAACTTACATTCCTGTTTTAAGTAACAACAAGCATTTTCTTGTATTTAATATAACATTTTTTGCTGATATTTTCAAGTTATATATGCACATATAGCATTGTAGATGGATTGTAATTTCATTAAAATTAAAGAGGGATGATATACCAATCATCCCCCTATAATATTAACCCTTAGTTATTTTCGTATATAATAATTTTTTCACCACTTAAATCATAGTCACAAAATGACACCTTAACTTTTCGAAAATTGTCGTAGGTGGTGTAATAATAATCACCGTTTTTACTGTCAATACAACAGGTGTAACGTGTATATTCGCTTTTGCCCATAGGGGTTAAAACACACCCCTTTGGCATTGCAACGCTACCCAAAATATGGAAAATCTGATTAACTGCAGCGTCCCCGCCAATATCGGTGGGGGCTTTTTGCTTTACAAAGGTGGCACGAACAAACCTATCAGTCGAACAAAATCCACCAGGCAGTCCCTTTGTTTCGGCACCAAGACTATAATCCTCGTCACCGTTATTGCCCAAAGGCTTTTGCAAAAACACGTTTTTATAATTTTGTAAATTTTCAAGCTGCTTTAAAAATGGCGGATTATTTGTCAGTACCCCGACCTCGTTTTTATAAACCCTTAACCCTTCGCTTACACTTTCAACGGTTAGGGAATTTTCACCATCACTAATAAGCCAATGAAGCGGTGAAAGCTTTAATTCGTCGCTGTAATTAATATTGGCAAGGTTAATATCATACAAAAGCTTTTCAGCCTCAAAAATATCCTTACACCTACCTAAGACGTAAGGTATAAATTCAAAGGGCGCAATATTGATTTTATCGCTTTTTTGGGGGTGGTAAACCGCATTGTTCGGAAAATTAAGCCCCGCCATACACAAGCCTTTTTCGTTTGCGGCTTCAAAATAAAGGGGGAATTCCCCCGCAAGCGCCGCCATACCAATTAAAGCGTAATGCTTTTGCAGTCTTTCACCACAGCGCATTTTAAATTTATAATTTCGGGGTGTAATTACCACCCTTTCGTTATAGCCACGTTCTAAATCTAAATTTCTTCCAAAATAATGCCCGTCGGCATTATAGCTTATTGCAGTACACATAAAAAATCACCGCAAATATTATTGCCAAATTTTTATTATATATCCGCCGCAAAGCGACACCTTACTTATTACCTCTTCACTTTTATTTCTTACCTAAAAAAAGCACCCAATGGGTGCTTTTTTAAATAACTCCTCTAAAAAACAAACCCCGGGTATATTTGCAGTCAGGCTCACTTTGGTCTTTATAAGCCGAAATAACCTCTGCTACCCTTTGTTTATCTTCATTGGTGAAATATAAAATTTGAAAATCAATATTTTTATTTTGCTTTTGCTTGTCGGCAAGCCACACAGGTACCGAATTTAAAAGCTCGCTATAACCCATACGGCAACGTACAGGAAACTCAATTCCCTTTCGGTCAACAATGGTGTTTTTCTTGTCACAGTCAACACAATTTTTACCGTTTTTAATAGGGCAGTTTTTAAACAACATAAGGGGTATATTGCCATAGCTTACTATACCTTTATATATAGGCGACACCAAAGCGGCGGCATCACTTAAAAGCATTTCGTGTGATAGCACCACCGAGGTACAACCCATATTATAAACCGCATTTGCCGAATTGCTGTTATAAATGTTAAGGCCAGTATCCGCCATAACCTCAAAGCCACAGTCCTTAGCAATTTTCACAGCCGATAAATTGCCGCAAAGTGCGGTGCTGACACCTTTTTCTTTAAATATTTCAAGACGTTTTATAATTGCCGCTTCGCTGATAATTCCCCTTGGGATTTCAGCAATGCATTTAACACCATCTATTTTTGGAAAATCATTTTCAAGCGGTAAAATTAAGGCTTTAATTCCACTTAAATCGTCTGGTATTTGTTCGGCACTTTCAATGCGGATATATAAATCAGCCTTTGTTTTATGAATACCGTCACTTAATTTATTTTCGTAAACCAAATTGCTTATTTCACGGTCGGTTTCACAGCGTTTTTGGTTTAAGGCTTCTACCGCCGTTCTTCTAAGCTCGTTAAGCTCGCCCGCACGTAAAAACAAACCGTCGTCTAAAACAACTTCGGCATTATTTAAATAATAAGGTGTGCCACCAAATTTATTAAGGTTTTTAAGCACACTTTCCTGGTCGGCGGCTTTATTTTGCGCCGAATCTGGCATTGTGCCATTAACCGAAACGGTATTTTTGCCGTCTGTTAAAGTAAGACTTATTTCTTGCCCAAATTTTGCAGTAAAGGTTAAATCAACCGCTACCGCTTGGCGTTCGTTTCGATAAATTTCGTGCAGTACGGGGAAAGCCTTATCGGCCGATACTACGTCGTCCTTTGTGCGAATACCGAACATATCACGGCCAAGCTTATTTTTTAAATAACCGTCGGTAAAACCCGAACGAGAAAAAACGCCCTGCAAGGTTTTTGAAAGTTCGTAATCAATTACGCCGTTATAAAGTGCTTCCTTACAAGCCTTTGTGGCGGCGGCAACATATTCGGGGCGTTTCATTCTGCCTTCAATTTTAAAGGAACGCACACCTATATTATAAAGGTCGGTTATATGCTCAACTAAGGATAAATCCTTAAGGCTTAAATCATACCCTGTGCCGTTTTCGGCCTTAAAGGGCAAACGGCAAGGACCTGCACAAAGCCCACGGTTGCCACTACGCGAGCCAAGATAAGCCGATAAAAGACACTGTCCCGAAACCGACATACACAAAGCGCCGTGAACAAAGGCTTCAACCGTTATGTCAAGCTCGCTTGCTACTTTGCAAAGCGCCTTTAAATCGTCAAAAGCCATTTCACGTGCCACAACCACCTGTGTAAAGCCCATTTCCTTTAATATATATAAAGCTTCAGGTGTGTGAATTGACATTTGGGTAGATGCATGAAGCGGCAGCTTTGGCAAATTTTGGTGTAAATAAGCCGCAAGACCTAAATCCTGCACGATAACCCCGTCAATACCAAAATTATAAGCCTCACGCGCCAGATTAACGGCGTTTTCAAATTCGTCGTCCTTAATTAAAATATTAAGGGTTAAATAGGCCTTTACCCCACGGATATGACAATAATTAATTGCTTCTTGTAGCTCAAAGCTGCCAAAATTTTCAGCATTGCGACGTGCCGAAAAATCCTTTGCGCCAAAATACACCGCATCGGCACCGCTTCTTATAGCGGCGGTAAGCATTTCACTATTGCCTACAGGGGCTAAAATTTCAGCATTTTTAATGTTTGTCATTGGGGTTTCACCTACCTTTTATAATATAATACATTAAAAACAGCAAAAAGAAAAGTGTTTTTTCTTTACAAAAAAATATATTATTGTTATAATGTTCGTAATAATACATAAAGAAGGTATATTTATGAAATATTTAGTTTTACTTTGTGACGGTATGGCTGATACACCTTACGAATCACTTGGAAATAAAACCCCTATGGAGCTTGCAAACAAGCCTTTAATGGATAAGCTTGCCAATGTGTCAGAGGTGGGTATGTGCAAAACCGTTGCCAACGGCTTAAAGCCCGGCAGTGACGTTGCCAATTTGTCGGTTATGGGTTATGACCCTTTGGTTTGCTATACAGGTCGTTCACCTCTTGAAGCCGCTTCAATCGGTGTTGACTTAAAGGATACCGACGTTGCCCTTCGTTGCAATATTGTTACCCTTTCAAATGAAGAAAATTATGCCGATAAAACAATGGTTGATTATTGCGCAGGCGATATTTCTACCGCTGAAGCCCACGAAATTATTAAAACCATTCAAGAAAAGCTTGGCAATGAAATTTACAAGTTTTACGGCGGTGTAAGCTATAGACATTGTCTTGTTGTGGATAACGGCACAACCGATTTAGGCGAAATGATACCCCCGCACGACATAAGCGGTCGTGTTATTGGGAAATATTTAAGCAAGAGCGAAAATGCCGCACCACTTATTGATTTAATGAAAAAAAGCTATGATATTCTTAAAGACCACCCCGTGAATATCAAGCGGCGTGAAAAAGGCGAAAACGAAGCTAACTCTATTTGGCTTTGGGGCGAAGGCAGAAAACCCGCTTTAGAAAACTTTTATGAAAAGAACGGCGTTAAAGCCGCAGTTATAAGTGCTGTTGACCTTTTAAAAGGTATTGGCATTTGCGCCGATATGCTTACCCCCAACGTTGAAGGGGCGACAGGGTATCTTGATACAAACTTTGAAGGCAAGGCACAAGCCGCTGTTGACGCATTCCAAAACGGTTATGATTTAGTTTACCTTCACTTTGAAGCACCCGACGAATGTGGTCACCGTGGCGAAGCCGAAAACAAGGTAAAAGCTATTGAAATTATTGAAGAACGTGCATTTAATGCACTGTTTAATTATCTTGAAAAATCGGGCGACGATTTTAGAATTTTAATTATGCCCGACCACCCAACACCCCTTAACACAAAGACACATTCCTCTGCCCCTGTTCCCTATTTAATTTACGACAGCCGCAAGGAATTAAAGGGTGCCCCAAAACTTACTGAAAAATTTGCCGAAAGCACAGGTAATTTCGTTGAACATGGCCCAAGTATTATGAATAAATTGCTTGAAAAAATTTAAGCTTTCGTTTTTTCGTAATGTTAAAAAATTACATTTTTGCAGTTTTATGTAAACCAAAGCAACCATAAAAGTTATCCAACTTATCCACCGAAATATTAACACCTTTAAAGTCGATTTAACTAAAATTCAAGGTTTTGGGGCGTTTTTCGGTGGATAACTGTGTTAATAAGTTGAAAAACTTCACAGTTGTTAATAATTTTTATAAATAATTATGTTAATTAATTCGCCAAGTTTCGACAACTTTTTATTACTTAAAATCAACCCTTAAGCATGTGAGGTAACACATTTGAAAAGAACAAAATTGAAAGACAGAATCTTGCCGCCATACACCCGTGGGGAAGAAATTTTTAATATGGTTTCGCACATTTCGGGTGGTGGTTTAGGCGTAATTATGGCCGCCCTTTGCATTGTAAAAGCATTTTTAAATCAAGACGCTTTTCAAATTGTAGGTGCCTTTATTTACGGCATTTCAATGGTGGCGCTTTACACTATGTCAAGCATATATCACGGGCTTATACCCGTTACCGCCAAAAAGGTTTTTCAAATAATTGACCACTGCGCAATTTTTATTCTTATTGCGGGTACCTACACCCCAATAGCCCTTTGCAATTTGCGGGAATATAACCCGTTTTTCGGGTGGGGGCTTTTCGGCTTTGTTTGGGTAATGGCAATTTTAGGTGTAACCTTTAACGCAATTGACCTTAAAAAATACAGCGTTTTTTCAAACGTTTGTTATATTGCTGTGGGTTGGTGTGTGCTTTTTGTTATAAAGGCGCTTTTAAGCTCAATGGCGCTTGCAGGCTTTTGGTGGCTTTTGGCAGGCGGTATTGCTTACACCGTAGGGGCAATATTTTATGCGGCTGCCGCGGTTAAGAAAACCAAATATATTCATTCGGTATTCCACCTTTTTGTTGTAGTTGGCAGTGTTTTGCAATTTTTTGCAATTTTCTTTTATGTTTTAATTTAATTTGGCAATAATTTTTACGAGGTGATTTTTTGACAACCGTTGAATTTTTATATCGTTGCCCAACCGAAAATATTGCATCGGCCTTAACCCTAAAACCCGAAAAAATAATTTTTATAGGCAAAGAAGCTGATAAAAAAGACGGTATTTACACAAAATTTATAAAATCGAAATCACCTAAAACCCAAACCGAATTTATTTACACCGACACTAACGATTTAAATAATCTTATATCCGTTTTAAGCGATATTGTAGCCACTGAAAAAGAGATTACCTTTGATTTGACCGGCGGCGAGGATTTACTGCTTGTTGCAATGGGTATTGTGCTAGAGCGTAACAGCAATATTACCGTTCAGCGCTTTGATATTAAAAACAACCTGTTATCAGTTTTTAAAAACGGCGCTAAAAATGAGGTTAAAGCACCCGCAATGCTGACGGTTGACGAGCAAATAACCCTTCACGGCGGTATGATTATTGAAAACAAAAATGATGAAATACCGCTTAATAGCCAAACCGCCCCTGTAATTGAGGCGCTTTGGTCGGTTTTTAAGGTAGACAAGCACTATAACACCAACGTAAAGCTTTTACAGCGCGCCTTAAAATTTAATACCGACAGCCGTGAGCTTTTTGCAAAAATTAATATTGCGGAATTTGAATATAACGAAACCGATAACCGCACAACCGCTTGGCTTATTGAATTTTTGGAATTTTTAAAGTACGGCGGCATTATTAACTATTTAAAGCTTACCGACGATGAAATTAATTTTTCCTTCAAAAGCGCCACTTCGAAAGAACTTTTAGAAAAGTCAGGCAACGTTTTAGAAATGAAGGTTTACAAAACCGCCAATGAAATTAAAAGCCAAAACGGCGCACCCTTTTATACCGACTTAAAGAGAAGCGTTATTATTGACTGGGACGGAAAAATAGGAAGCAGTAAAACGGGTGACACCAAAAACGAAATTGACTGCATTTTTATGCAAAACCTTATTCCTGTTTTTATTTCCTGTAAGGGTGGCGAAATTGACGAAGCCGAGCTTTATAAGCTAGACGCCGTTGCCCGTCGCTTTGGGGGTAAATATGCAAAAAAGATGCTTGTTTCAACCAATCACGGCAAAGACGTTATCGCCACGGCATATTTCAAAAAACGGGCCGAGGATATGAATATTACCCTTTTTGAAAACGTGCATTTAATGAACGAAGATGATTTTATAAATATGATTAAGGATTTTGTTTAACCTAAACCCCGTTTTTACTTGAAAAAAACGGGGTTTTATATTATACTATCCTTCGGTGATAGTATGAGAATGAGAAAAAAGAAATATTTAAACGAAAGATTAGATGCTGTAAGCAATAATCTTTTTACCATAAATATTGATGACAGAAACTTTAACACGGCAATTAAGAAAAAAGAATATATAAATTTTAAAGAGATTTTTAAAAACGATAACCCCATTTACCTTGAAATTGGTTGCGGTAAGGGTAAATTTGCTTGTGAATATGCAAAGGATCACCCCGAAATTAACATAATTGCGGTTGAAAAAACTGCTAACGTTATTGTTGGCGCCTGTGAAAACGCAAACAAAGAAAACATTCATAACCTATTTTTTATTGGCGGCAGCGCAGAATATTTACCACGCTTTATTGCCCCCAACACCATTGAGCGCATTTTTCTTAACTTTTCTTGCCCCTTTCCCAAAAAGGCCTATGCGGCCCACCGCTTAACCCATAGAAGATTTTTAAAAATTTATAAAGAGCTTCTTAAATCGGGTGCTGAAATTCACCAAAAAACCGACAATATGCACTTTTGTGAATTTTCTATTGAAGAATTTTCGCAGTCGGGCTTTGCGCTTAAAAACGTTACCTTCGACCTTCATAGCAGCGATTTTGAGGGTAATATTGTTACCGAATATGAAGCACGTTTTTCAAGCCAAGGCTTCCCAATTTACCGTTTAGAAGCTTATTTAGGAGAAAATAATGATTAATTTTAATATTGAAAAAATTGCCCCACTTTGCAATGAATTTGGCATAATTTTAGATGAAACAAAAATTAAAAAGCTTAACCTTTACGGTAATTTGCTGATTGAATGGAACGAAAAAATTAATCTTACCGCCATAACCGAGCCTGAAGAGGTTTTAATTAAACATTTTTACGACTGTATTTTATTTTTTAAGCATAACGATATACCCAAAGGCGCTTCACTTATTGACGTTGGTACAGGTGCGGGCTTTCCAGGTCTTGTTTTAAAAATTGTGCGTGATGACCTTAAGGTAACACTACTTGACAGCCTTAATAAGCGCATTACCTTTTTAAAGGACGTTATTGAAAAATGTAACCTTTCAGGTATTGAAGCAATTCACAGCCGTGCGGAAGATGGTGGCAAAAACCCACTTTACCGTGAAAAATATGATGTTGCCTGCGCCCGTGCAGTTGCAAATATGCCCGTTTTAATGGAATATTGCACCCCATTTGTAAAGGTTGGGGGCAGATTTATTGCAATGAAGGGTCCGTCTGCCAATGACGAGGTTGCCCTTTGCGACAATGCAATTAAGGTTTTAAAAATGGAAAAACCGCAAATTATATGCGAAAAACTACCAAATAATGACCCCAGAACCTTTGTAATATTTAAAAAAATATCGCAAACACCGCCAAAATACCCCAGAAACAGCGGAAATATTTCAAAACAGCCCTTATAAACGGGCTGTTTTTTGTTTTATTGTGCCGAAATTTAACGACGTGTTTTTCTTTACAAAAATTGGCTCGATTTTTATACTAAAAGCAAGGAGGCGGTTATATGTATAGCCTGTGGGAAAAGAAGCTTTTAATGTTAAAGCCAAACGAAATTGAACCATCCAAAAACCAACCACGAAAAACCTTTGACGAATATGAATTAAAGCTTTTAGCCGACAGTATTCAGTCCAGCGGAATTATACAGCCCTTAATTGTAAGAAAAGGTGTTGACGGAAAATATGAACTTATTGCAGGTGAAAGACGGTACCTTGCGGCAAAAAAGGTAGGGCTTCGCCGTATTCCCTGTGTATTACATAACACCGACGATAAAACCGCCGCAATTTATGCCATAATGGAAAATTTACAACGTCAGGATTTAACATTTTTTGAAGAGGCTGAAGCCATAAACCGCCTTATTATTCACTTTGAAATGTCACAGCTTGAGGTGGCTACCCGTCTTGGCTTGGCGCAGTCTACCCTTTCAAACAAGCTGCGGCTTTTACGCCTTAGTGAAGACCAACGAAAGCGTATTTTAACTGCACGCCTTACCGAACGGCACGCACGTGCTTTGCTTCGCCTTGATGGAGAAGAACGTGAAAACGCCCTGAATTATATAATTGCAAACGCTTTAAGCCTAAAGGAAAGCGAAGAATATATTGAAAATATTTTAAACCCACGACAAGAAGATTTGCCCCCTGAAAAACCAATTAGAAAATATGCCATAAGCGACGTTAGGCTTTTTTACAACAGTCTTTCAAAGCTTGTAAACACCCTGCAAAATGCGGGCTTAAATGCCAAAACCCGTAAATACGAAAACGAAAAATATATTGAATATAAGGTACGAATTATAAAACACACTTCCGACCGCAATGAATGTGAACAACTTAAAATTTGCTGACAATTAAGATTTTTTCTTAATTCTCATAATCATCCCCCTTAAAACACAAATGCCGCACTGGTTAGTACGGCGTTTGTGTTTTTTAATTATGGCTTATCGCTGTATTGAATTGGTTGCACGCGTAGGGAACGACCTATGTGTCGTTCCGTTTTTTTGTGGTCGCACACACGGGTGCGACCCTACGCTATATATCAATGAAGTCAGCGATAAACCCCAATTTTTATTACCACCACAAAAACTCTTGCAAAATTTACTAATATATAGTATTATATATTAGTTAATGAAAAAGGAGATTGTTTACCATGCAAAGTTATTTACAAATGACCAAGCCCGAACTTGAAGCAGAGTTTTCAGCCGTTAAGGCCGATTATGAAAAGCTTCGCGCCATGCATTTATCACTTGATATGTCACGTGGCAAGCCGGGCTTTGACAATATGGATATTAGCCAAAAAATGTTTGACCTTGTTGGCAACGATACAGGCTTTAAAAACATTGACGGTATTGATTGCCGCAATTATGGCGGTCTTGACGGTCTTACCGAAATGAAAAAGATTTTTGCCGACATTTTAGAGCTTGAAGAAAACCAAATTATCGTTGGTGGTAATTCATCACTTAATATGATGTTTGACACCGTTGCGCAAGCAATGACACACGGTATGGGAGCTGAGCCTTGGTATGACTGCACGGACCGCAAGTTCTTATGTCCTTCCCCCGGTTATGACAGACACTTTGCTATAACCCAATATTTCGGTTTTGAGCTTATTACCATTTCAAGCGATGAAAACGGTCCTAATATGGACGAGGTTGAAAAGTGGGTTAAAGACCCGTCGGTTAAGGGTATTTGGTGTGTTCCCAAATATTCAAACCCTGTTGGTAATACCTACTCGGACGAGGTTGTACGCCGTATGGCTGCATTAAAGCCCGCCGCACCCGATTTTAGAATTTTTTGGGATAACGCTTACGTTATTCACGACCTTTATGAAGATGGCGATAAGCTTTTAAACATTTACACCGAATGTGTAAAAGCCGGCAATCCCGACTTACCCTTAATCTTCACCTCATCTTCAAAGGTTACCTTCCCAGGTGCCGGCGTTGCAGTTGAAGCAGGCAGCCCCAACAACGTTGAGCTTTTAAAAAGCCGTATGAAATTCCAAACCATTGGCCCTGACAAGTTAAATCAGCTTCGCCACGCACGTGTGTTTGAAAATGCCGACGCTGTTAGAGAACATATGAAAAAACACGCTGAAATTTTAAGACCTAAATTTGAAGCAGTTTTAAAAGCGCTCAGCACACTTGAAGGTAAAGAGGTTGCAACCTGGACTAGACCTAAGGGCGGTTACTTTATTAGCCTTGACGTTATGAAAGGCTGTGCAAAACGTGTTGAACAGCTTTGCGCTAACGCAGGTATGATTTTAACCCCCGCAGGCGCTACCTATCCCTATGGCAAAGACCCTAAAAACAGCAATTTAAGAATTGCTCCTTCCTATCCATCGGTAGCTGAAATTGAAAAAGCTTCCTTAGTGCTTTGTACCGCAGTAAAATATGCCGCACTTGAAAAGCTTTTGAAAGATTAATTTAATTGACTTTGTGCTTTTAATTTAGTATAATAAATCATATATCACACAAGTGGAGGATTACTATGAAGTCCAAAAGAAAAGGCATTGTGCCGTTTTTTGTAGTTCTTGTCTTGATTTTAGCGTTGACCTTTACCGCTTTCTTCGGAATTAAAAACTACTATGGCGACACAGAATTAGTTTATTTTAAGGGTGCTGACGATATCCGTTGGGGTATTGATATCCGCGGCGGTGTTGAGGCAGTATTCTCACCCGATAAGGAAGGTATTAAAATTACCGACGACGATATTAACGCCGCTAAAGCCATCCTTGAAACCCGTCTTGTAAACCAAAACATCACCGACTATGAGGTTTACGCCGACAAAAACAACAAGCAAATTATCGTACGCTTCCCCTGGGCTGCTGAAGAAAGCGATTTTGACGCAGCTGCAGCCGTACAGGAGCTTGGTGCAACCGCACTTTTAAAGTTTTGTAAAGAAACAGATTCTTCAAAGGTTATTTTAACAGGTGCCGACGTTAAAAAGGCAACCCCCGCATATCAGGAGGTTGAATTAGGCCAACGTCAATACGTTGTTCAGCTTGAACTTAAAGACAGCGGTAAGGAAAAGTTTTCTACCGCTACTAAAGAGCTTAAGGGCAAAACCATTTCTATTTGGATGGACGACACACAAATTCAAGCACCCACCGTTAACGAACAAATTACCGACGGCAAAGCAGTTATTACAGGAATGGGCAGCGCTGAAGAAGCAGAAGCACTTGCAGATAAAATCAACGCAGGCTCACTTCCCTTTGCTTTAACTGTTGACGACAGCAAGCTTCAGGTTATTTCACCTACCCTTGGTAACGATGCACTTAACGTAATGGTTATTGCGGGCTCTATCGCATTTGCGCTTGTTTGCGCACTTATGATTATCCGCTACCGCCTTAACGGTTTGGTTGCCGCTATTGCGCTTTTAGGTCAGCTTGCAGGTTCTATTGCTTGCATTTCGGGTTACTTCCCCAGCTTTGAAAGCTTTACACTTACCATCCCCGGTATTGCAGGTATTATCCTTTCTATCGGTGTGGGTGTTGACTGTAACGTTATCGCTGCTGAACGTATCCGTGACGAATTTGAAAAGGGCAAGACCATTGACGGAGCTATCGATTCAGGTTACAAGAACTCACTTAGCGCAATTATCGACGGTAATGTTACTATCGTAATCGTTTCTATCGTACTTATGGGCGCATTCGGTACACCCGACAGCTTGTTAGCACAGGTATTCTCACCCTTAATGTCACTCTTCGGCACATCTATCACAGGTTCTATCTACTCATTCGGTTACACCTTGTTAGTAGGTACTATCTTCAATCTTATCATGGGCGTTCTTGCTTCCAGAATTATGATTAAGAGCATCTCAAAAGCAAAATTCTTGAGAAATCCCGCTTTGTACGGAGGTAAGAAAAATGCGTAAATTTAACATTGATTTTAATAAAACGTTAAAGCCCGTTTTGATTGCCTACGTTGCAATTTTTGTTGTTGGCATTTTATGGTCAGTAATTTTTGGCGTTAAGCTTGACATTAATTTCTCAGGCGGTGCCAAAGTTTCATACTCATACACAGGCGAAATTGCCGATAAGGACATTGAAGCAGTTGTTGACAAACACATCAATAAGGATTATTCGTTAAGAAAGTCCACCTCTCTTGCAGGCGATACTCAAACCTTTGAAATTTCACTTTCAGGCAAGGATGCTTTATCTGCAAAAACACAGGAAGCTATGACCAAGGCTTTAACTGAAAAGTTTAAGAGCAATAAAATTGAACTTTACGACTCTAACTCGGTTTCTCCTTCAGTTGCGGGCTCGTTCTTTGCAAAAAGTATGGTGGCTGTGTTAATTACCGCTGTATTGGTTGTAATTTACGTTGGTATCCGCTTTAGAAGAATTGGTGGTGTATCAGCGGGTATTACCGCACTTGTTTCACTTGTGTTTGACGTGCTTATCACATTCTTTGTATGTGTTATTTTCAGACTTCAAATCGACTCTAACTACATTGCAGTTGTACTTACAATGCTTGGTTATTCACTTAACGACACCATCGTTATTTATGACCGTATCCGTGAAAACAAAAAGTTCTATCCCGATATGGAAATCGGCGAGCTTGTAAACAGCAGTGTTAACACCGTTGTTATTCGTAACATTGTTACCACCGCTACAACCCTTTTGGCTGTAACAACCATTATCGTTGTTTCGGAAGTATTCGGTCTTACAAGCCTTCGCACCTTTGCAATTCCTATGGTATTTGGTCTTTTATCAGGTGCTATTTCTTCACTTTTCGTTTCAGGTCCTCTTTGGGTTATTTGGAGACGCCACCGTATTGCAAAAGGCAAGAAATAATTTTAAATTTAAACTTAAACCTCGGTAGCTTCTACCGAGGTTTTTTATTAACATATTGACAACAATATTATCGTATGATATAATACATTTAACAATTAGGTTAAATGTTAAATGAGGAGGATAATATGGCTATACAAAAAACACTTAAAGCACTTGCCGACCCCATAAGGCGTGACATTTTAAATATGCTGAAAAACGGTCCGCTTTCGGCAGGCGAAATTGCTAATGAATTTTCGGTTACCGATGCTTCAATTTCAAGACATTTGTCAATACTTAAAGACTCTGACCTGATACGTGACACACGTAAAGGCAAATTTATTTATTATGAAATCAACACCTCGGTTTTAGAGGAGACTTTACTATGGATTAGCGATTTGAAGGGAGAAAATAAAAATGCTTAAAAAGAACTATATTAAAATCATAATTTCCTGTTTGTTAACATTATCCCCCATTGCCTTTGGCCTTGCTGTGTGGAACCAATTACCCGAAGTAATGGCAACACATTGGGGCATTTTAGGTGATGCCGACGGATTTTCAAGCCGAACCTTTGCAGTGTTTGGCTTACCACTTATTTTACTTGTGCTTAACATTTTATGCATCGTTACCGGCGCATTTGACAAAAGAAATTGCAACCCAAAGGTGCAAAACATTCGTTATTTTTTAGTACCTGTTATTTCTATTGTTACTAATGCAATGGTTTACTGCGCCGCTTTTGGAAAAACTTGGGATTTATCCGCTGTTATACCACTACTTTTGGGCGCTTTATTTGCTATTATGGGCAACCTTATGCCTAAAATAAGACAAAATGCAACCATGGGCTTTAAATATAAATGGACCCTTCAAAGTGAATCTAACTGGAATGCCACCCACCGTTTTGGCGGCAAGGTTATGGTTTGTGGCGGTATTTTAATTCTTTTCACTGTTTTTTTACCCCTTGTTGCTATGTTTATTACCACAATGGCAATTATACTTGCCTCGTTAATTATTACAGTAATTTATTCCTATAACTATTATAAAAAAGAGCTTGAATACGGGTATACCGATTTTGAATCTATTTACAATAAAAAATCATATAAAATTGCAACAATTATTGCCCTTATAGCTGTGCCCCTTATAATAATCGGCATTACATTTTTAATGTTTACCGGCAATATTGAAATAACCTATACCGACGACAGCTTTACCGTAGACAGCACCTATTACGACCCGCTAACTATTAATTATCTTGATATTGACAATATCGAAATTTTCGAAAATGATGAAATAGGTTCTAAGGAATTTGGCTTTAACAGCGCAAAGCTTTCACTTGGCAAATTTAATAATAAACAATTCAACTCGCATACACGTTATACCTATAACGGCTGTAAAACTATTGTTGCAATTGAAAGTAATGGTAAAACGTTGCTTATTAATGACACAACACCTGATTTAACACGTGAAATTTACATTAAAATTTTAGGTGAGCTTCAAGCAGACAGCGGATTTATTGTAGGCGAGGGTGAGGAAATATGACCGCAATTAAAACCGAAAATTTAACTAAATATTACGGCAAAAACCGTGGTATTATTGATTTGTCATTAACTGTCGAAAAAGGTGATTTTTTTGGCTTTATAGGCCCTAACGGCGCGGGTAAAAGCACCACTATACGCACCCTTTTGGGACTTATTAATGCCACAAGCGGCACCGCCGAGGTTTTAGGAATTAATATTAGCGAAAACAAAACCGATATTTTAAAAAACGTGGGTTATCTTCCTGCTGATGTATCCTTTTATAAGGGTATGAGGGTTAAAGATATTTTAAAACTTTCGGCAAATTTACGTGGGCTTGACTGCAGCGAGGAGGCCGACCAGCTTTGCAAACGACTTGACCTTGACGTTAATAAAAAAATTAACGAATTATCGCTTGGTAACCGTAAAAAAGTGGGCATTGTTTGCGCTTTACAGCATAGGCCCGAGCTTTATATTTTAGACGAGCCGACAAGCGGACTTGACCCACTTATTCAGAACGAATTTTATTCAATTTTACAGGAACGCAATAACGAGGGTGCGACAATATTTTTATCTAGCCACATTTTGTCAGAGGTTGCACGTTACTGCAAAAATGCCGCCATTATACGTGACGGCAAGTTGCTTGCCTGTGACAGTGTTTCTAACCTTTCACACAGCGACGTTAAGCGTGTTACCCTTAAGGGCGCAACCGAGATATTACAAAATGATAATATACGTGACCTTAAAACCGAAGACGGTATAACAAGCTTTTTATATAGCGGCAAGGCAAATGCTTTAATTCAAGAGCTTTCAAAGCTTCAGCTTGAAGACCTAACCATTACCGACCCCGAGCTTCAAGAAATATTTATGCATTACTATAAAAAGGAGGGGCAAGAATAATGACCTTACTTTTTCATGAATTGCGCAAAAATCGACTTTCGCTTATTATTTGGACCCTTGCAATAACCTATATGCTTGCCATTACGGTTGTGATTTTTCCCGAAATGGCAGGGCAAATGGGTGAAATGGAAGACCTTATGAGCAATATGGGCGCCTTTTCGGAAGCCTTTGGTATGAACAATATTAACTTTGGTGAATTTACAGGTTATTTTTGCATTGAATGTGGCAACGTGCTTGGTATGGGCGGCGCATTTTTTGCCGCCATTTGCGGTATTGCTGCCCTTTCAAGCGAAGAAAGCCACAACACAGCCGAATTTTTGCTTTCGCACCCAATTTCACGTGCAAGAATCGTTTTCTTAAAGCTTATATCTGTGGTTGCACAAATTTTAATTTTAAACGCGGTTGTTATTGCGACTGTAACCATACTAACAGCAGTTATAATTGACAACCCACCCTACAAAACAATATTTTTATCCTTTTTAGCCTATTTAATTTTGCAATTACAAATTGCTTTTATGTGCTTTGGTATTTCGGCCTTTATAAAATCCAATGCACTTGGTCTTGGCATAGGTGTTGGACTTTTGTTTTATATGGCAAATATTCTTTCAAACATTACCGATGATTTGAAGTTTTTAAAATACGTTACACCCTTTGCTTATACCGACAGCACCGAACTTGTAAATAATAGTACAATTCCCTTTAAATACCTTATTATAGGCATTGCTTTTGCGGCTGTTGGAATTGCGCTTGCCTTTGCAAAATACACTAAAAAGGATATTACTTAAATTATGGCTTCGACCATGCTGTCGCACAGCTCGCTTACCAATTTGTGTTCGTTTATCATATGCTGTGAGGAACGGTAAAAGCCGTCCGAAAGCTTTGGCTTTGCAGTAGAGGTAAACACCTGTGCACTGCCCTTTTGTGCCGAAATTAAAAAAGATAAAAAATTACTGTTTAACTGACGGAAGTTTTTAAAAATTTCCGTCAGTTCTTTTTTGTTTTTATACACAGCAGACAGCCTGAAGCAAACGTTATTAAAACCGTTTGCCGTATCCCTTAAAAATTCGCGCGAATAACCGTTTATAGCTTCGTTAAAGTCGCTGTTATTAAGTAAAAGTGACGGATGCATTGACCCAATAACCGACCAAAAATAAATTTGGTTTATAATGCAATTATTACTGTAAAACGGGGCAAATTTAACCGTAATAATAGGTGTGTTTTGCGGCATTGAAACACCAAAAATTGCATTTATATAATTTTGTTCGAAAATGTAATGGTAAACCGACTGCTGCAAAATTGGATACCCTGACACGCTTTCAAGCTTTATTCTTTCTAAAAGTGCAATAAACCGTGTATTAACCTTAAACAAAATTGCAGGACGGGTTGGCAGATTTGTTTTATCGCTTGAGTATTCTTCAAAAATGCTTTTAAAAATTAGTTCAATTTCCTTTATTTCACGCAAAAATTCAGCATTTAAAATTGCGCCGCTACCCCGAAAGGCTGACAAAAGCGAGGTTATGTGCTGAAGTGAATTTTCACACCAAAATATAATAGCTTTTCTTATAACCGCCGGCGGAAGATTTTTTTGACAGTTAATGTAATTCATAAAATAACCCCTTTATTAATTTTTTGGAAATTTGTACCTTTGATATTGATATTTTATATATATTTAAGTATAATATATTTATATGCTGAATAAGTATGTCAAAACGGAGGTAGTCTTATGGATTGCAAACAGTTTTTTGAACAAATAAAGGGTAAAAAAATCGCAATGTGCGGTATTGGTGTCAGCAACACCCCCTTAATTTTAGATTTTCTTAAAAAAGGCGCAAAGGTTTACGCCTGTGACCGCAGAAGCCGTGAAATGATTGGCGAAATTGCCGACACACTTGAAGCCGCAGGCGCTGAATTATGCCTTGGGGAAGGTTATCTTGATAATTTAGAGGTTGATATTATCTTCCGCACCCCCGGTATGAGCTTTAATTTACCCGAGCTTGAAGCAGCACGTAAAAAGGGCATTGCCGTTACAAGTGAAATGGAAGTATTTTTTGATTTATGCCCCGCAACCTTGTTTGCGATAACTGGGTCGGACGGCAAAACCACAACAACCACCCTTATTTCAAAAATGCTTGAAGCCGAGGGTAAAAAGGTTTTTGTTGGCGGTAACATTGGTAAGCCCCTACTTCCCGAAATTGAAAATATAACAGCCGATGACTTTGTTGTGGTTGAGCTTTCATCCTTCCAGCTTATTTCTATGCGTAAAAGTCCTGACGTGGCGGTTGTTACCAACCTTGCCCCCAACCATTTGGACGTGCATAAGGATATGGACGAATATATCGACGCTAAGAAGAACATTATTCTTCACCAAAATGCCTTTTCACGCACGGTATTAAACCGTGACAACGAAATTACAAACGACTTTAAAAAATATGCACGTGGTCAGTCACTTTCTTTTTCAATGACCGAACAGCTTAAAAACGGCGCTTGGCTTGAGGGTGACGGTACCATTCATATGACCTACCGTGGTATTGACGCCCCCATTATGCACCGTGACGATATTGCAATTTTGGGCGACCACAATGTTGAAAATTACCTTGCCGCTATTACAGCCGTTTGGGGCTTTGTAGGTATGGATTCAATTAAAAAGGTTGCAAGGGAATTTATGGGTGTTGAACACCGCATTGAATTTGTACGAGAGGTTAACGGCGTGAAGTTCTATAACGATTCTATTGCTTCAAGCCCAACACGTACAATTGCAGGTCTTAAGGCATTTAACCAAAAGGTACACCTCATTGCCGGCGGTTACGACAAGCATATTCCTTACGAACCGCTTGTACCCTATATTTTAGAAAAGGTTGAAAAGCTTTACCTTTGCGGCGCCACTGCCGACAAAATTGAAGCCGCTGTTAAAGCCGACAAGTCATATAACGGCACACCTGAAATTATTAGATGTGAAAGCATTGCCGCCGCTGTTTTAAAGGCAAACGAAATTGCAAAAGCGGGCGACGTTGTTACCCTTTCACCCGCAAGTGCAAGCTTTGACGCCTACCCCAACTTTGTTGCACGTGGCAAACATTTTAAAGAATTGGTAAATAAGTTATAATGAATTTTAAGGATTTACTTTTTAAACTTTCTGGTCTTGATGCGGTTGGCAATATTACCGCCGCTTCTGACTTTGCTTTTGGTATACTTTCAAAATACACCGCCGCCGAAAAAATGGACAACCTTACGGTTATTGGTTTTTTAGACGGCAAGAGTGATTATACACTGATGCTTGACGCCCATATTGACCAAATTGCAATGGTTATTACCGATATTGACGATAACGGCTTTTTAACCGTTTCAAATGCAGGTGGTATTGATATTCGCAACCTGCCGTCACGTGAGGTTTTGGTGCACGGTAAGGAAAATATTACCGCTGTGTTTTGTGCAACCCCGCCCCACCTTGCAAAAGGCGAGGAAACCTTTGACAGTATTAGCGATATTAAACTTGACACATCACTTGGCAAAAAGGCGAAGGAGCTTATTTCGGTTGGTGATTACGTTACCTTTACAGGTAAATGCGGTGAGCTTCAAAACAACCTTGTTTTTGGCAGAAGCTTTGATGACCGTGCGGCAGTTGCCTGTCTTTTAATGCTTGCCGAAAGGCTTCACGGCAAAAAACTGCCCATTAACGTTGCCTTTGTTTTAAGTGATAGTGAAGAGCTTGGTATGTGCGGCATTCGCACCGCCGCTTTTCGTGTAAACCCCGACGAAGCCATTGCATTAGACGTTAGCTTTGGCGACGGTATTGGCATTTCAAGTGAAGAATGCGGTACCCTTTCAAAAGGCGGTATGATTGGCGTTTCCCCCGCCCTTTCGAAAGAAATTTCAAACAAGCTTACAAAAATTGCTAAAGAAAGCGAAATTCCCTATCAGCTTGAGGTTATGGGTGCCAGAACAGGCACCAACGCCGATATGATAAGCATTAACCGTGAGGGTGTAAAAACCTGCACCTTGTCAATTCCACTTCGCAATATGCATTCTGACACTGAAATTTTAGCACTTGACGATTTAGAAAACGTTTGCGAGCTTATTTACCGTTATATCATGGCGGGAGGTGTTTTAAATGCTTAATTTACTTAAAAGCCTTTGCCTTTTAGACGGCACTTCGGGCGATGAGAGCACCGTTCGTGAATTTATAATTAACCAAATCAAAGGCTGTTGCGAATATAAGGTGGATAACCTTGGCAATATTATTTGCTTTAAAAAGGGCAAAAAGCAAACCGATAAGCGTTTAATGCTTGATGCCCACATGGACGAGGTTGGCCTTATTATAACCGCCATTACGTCTGACGGTTTTTTAAAATTTGACACCGTTGGTGGTATGGACGCTTCGGTTTTGTCATTTAAAACGGTTAAAATTGGTGAAATCACAGGTGTTATAAGCAGTAAGCCTGTTCACCTTTTATCCGCTGATGAACGCAAAAAGCCGCAAAACACTTCAGTGCTTTATATTGATATTGGCGCCACCTCTAAAGAAGAGGCGTTAGCTCTTGTAAGCCTTGGTGACACCGCCGTTATTCAAAGCGATTTTGTGAAAATGGGCGAAAATATCAAGGCGAAAGCACTTGATGACCGCATTGGCTGTGCTGTGCTTATAACCCTTTTAAAAGAGGATGCCGAATATGACTTTTGGGCAGTTTTTTCCACACAGGAGGAAATTGGCACACGAGGGGCACGGGTTGCCACCTTTGCTATAAACCCCGATTTTGCCCTTATTTTAGAGGCTACCACCGCCGCCGATATTGCAGGTATTAGTGACGATAAGTCTGTTTGCAATTTAGGTAACGGCCCTGTGGTTTCCTTTATGGACCATGCCACCGCTTACGACCGTGACCTTTATAACGCCGCCCTTAACAGTGGTCTTAAGGTGCAACCTAAGCGTGCGGTTGCGGGTGGTAACAATGCAGGGGCTGTGCATTTAAGCCGTGAGGGTGTTCGCACCCTTGCAATTTCACTTCCCTGTCGTTATATTCATTCCCCTTCGTGCGTTGCGAATATAAACGATATGGAAGCAATGTTAAGCCTTACAAAATATATGCTAAACGGCATTTTAAGTGGCGATATAAAATGATTAGACTTATAAATGAATTGCCAAAATTTAATTGCCTTTCGGCCGAGCTTGTAAAAATTAACTGCCTTTATGACAGCTATAAAAACGACCCTTCGGTTATGTTTTGGTCACAAAATGAGGATAAATGCCTTATTGCCATGACCGACGGCAATATGATAATTTTTAACAACGGTGCCGACACCGAAGAATTAAGCGAATTTGTTGCAGTTTTATCCCCTGCGTGTGTTTTCAGCGATATGGCCACCCTTAACGCCATAAACCGCATACCCGACGAAAATATTAACGTGGTTTACAAAAAGGCGGATATTTGGGGTGACACACCTTGTGATGATTTAAAAAGTGACGAGCTTTATAAGCTTTTAGACGTGGACGGGTTATCCCTTCCCGATTATCCACACTTTGCGGTGGATTATTGCCGAAGAAAAAACCTTGGCTTTGCCAAAGCCTTTGCAATTAAGGATAAATGTGCAGTTGTTACCTTTAACAGCGGCGACACCGCCATTATTAACGGACTTGCAAGCCACCAAAAAGGCTATGGCAGTATTGCAATTAAGGGAATTTTACAAAAAAATTACGGCAAAGACTTCTTAGCCTGTTGCCGTGACAGTGTTTTACCGTTTTACCTTAAAAACGGATTTATTAAACTTTATAATGCAGGATATTGGGTGAAAAACAAGTGAATATTAAAAACTTTTTCAATATTGATGACCAACTTTTAGCGCTTGATAAGCAAATTTTAAAAGACCTTGAAAACCGCTTTGCTGAAATTGACAATATTACCGAATATAATCAATTAAAGGTTCTTAAAGCCTTTATTGAAAACGGTGTTAGTGAAGCTACTATGGCAGGTTCGACAGGCTATGGCTATGACGACCGTGGCCGTGAAATTTTGGAACGTGTTATGGCCAACGTTATGGGTGCCGAGGACGCAATTATGCGCCACAACTTTGTTTCGGGCACACATACCTTAACGGTTGCTTTGTTTGGTGTTTTACGTCCAAACGACAAGGTATTAGTACTTACTGGCCGCCCTTACGATACCATTACAGGTGTTTTTGGTATTGATAAAAAGAATGACGGTTCTTTAAGCGACTTTGGGGTAGAATATAACGAGGTTGCCTTACGTGAAGACGACACACCCGATATTGAAGAAATTAAAAACCGCCTTTCAAAAGACAACTATAAAATGGCTTATATTCAACGCTCACGTGGTTATTCGACACGCCCCACCTTGGTTATTGACGACATTAAAAAGCTTTGTGACGCGGTTAAAGAGGTATCACCAAGCACAATTATAATGGTTGACAACTGCTATGGTGAATTTGTAGAAAAGCTTGAGCCCTGCGACGTTGGTGCTGACCTTTGTGCAGGCTCGCTTATCAAAAACCCGGGCGGCGGTATTGCCCGTACAGGCGGTTATATTGCAGGCAGAGCTGACCTTGTAAATAAATGTGCCGACCGCTTAACCTGTCCAGGTGTTGGCAAAGAGGTTGGCGCAACCCTTGGTATGAGCCGTGAATTATACTTGGGCCTTTTCCAAGCACCACACGTTGTTGGTGAAGCGGTAAAAACCGCTGTTTATGCCGCTGCCTTGTTTAAAGAAATGGGCTATGCCGTATCACCCGAGCCCAATGACCCCCGTGGCGACATTGTACAATGCGTAACCCTTGGCACAGCCGAAGGGCTTGTAGCTTTTTGTCAGGGTATGCAAAGCGGTTCGCCTGTTGACGCATTCGTCGTGCCTGAGCCTTGGGAAATGCCGGGCTATGATGACCCCGTTATTATGGCGGCAGGCGCTTTTACACTGGGCGCTTCAATTGAGCTTTCAGCCGACGGCCCTTTACGTGAGCCCTATGCCGCATGGATGCAGGGCGGCATTAATTTCCACAGCGCAAAAGCAGGCGTGCTTTTAGCCGCACAAAAAATACGAAACGGAAGATAATTTAATGAGACAAATTTTTGAAGGCACCGTTTTTGACCTTTTACCAACCCAAAACGGTATTTTGTTTTCTTACCATAAGGATACCTTAGACGACAAAATCGTTATTGGCTATAAAATGCTTAGCTTTGACACAGGCCGTTTTTCAGACGTGGCAAAAAACGTTTATTTGGTTACAAAATACGGTCACAACTATAAGGCAGTTTTAAATTATTGCAATAACTATATTTTAACACGTGCCATTGTTTTGCCAAATTCAAAGGTGTTTATTTTAAAGGTGGACGGAGAAGCCATGCTTTTAGACGCCGACGCCACACCCATTTGGCAGGGCACACTTGCCTACCGTGGCTCAACAGCAAATGATATTATTATTTACAAAAATGCGCTTTGGGCATCTTACGCCGACTGCAACGTTTTGCTTCGCTATAACCTTTATAATATGCGTGAGGAATTGCGCATTGGCGGTAATCATTCACCCTTTGATAAACCCAAAAGTCTTTATTTAAAGGACGATACTGCAATTATTTGCAACACGCAATCACAAAAGCTTATTGCAGTAAATCTTGACAGCTACACCGTAAAGGAAATAGAAGAATTTTCGGAACCTGTAAACCAATATACCGAATCATGCAAATACCGTTTCGTGCTTTTAAAATCGGGAATATATGCTATTTAATAACAATTCCAGCCTTGCCGATTTATTTTAAAATAGACAGCATGATTATAACCCAACCCCTTGCGAGTATATTAACCTTTACAACCTAAATACCGTTTTGTATTTGGTTTTTGAAAAATATAATTAAAGAAAAAACACCTGAGTAATCAGGTGTTTTTATGTTTAAATTATAGTTTATCGGGCAAACGCCCAATGCGTAATTCGTAATGCGTAATTCGTAATTATTGTACAAACCCTTGCCTCCATCTGATGAGGGAGGTGGATTTTTGCGAAGCAAAAAGACGGAGGGAGAGACCGAAA
>JAZKZS010000033.1:0-11938 GCA_045612765.1 Acutalibacteraceae bacterium | reverse complement strand
GTGCCCAAAGTTTATAACGGCTTATATCGCCTATAAACTTTGACCGCGGCGCCTTTTCGCTTTCTCTTCATCATCCACAGGATGCGTTCAAGCTCAAAGCTACCAAACTGAGCCACGCCTCGACATTTGAATATTAATTTTAAATATGTTAGCCCTACTATTATATATTTTTACTCGGCGTTTGTCAAGAAAATTCAATTAATGTCCATTTAAATTCGATTATAATTTTATAAGCCAAAAACGGCAGAACTCAATGTTCTGCCGTTTTGGTCTTATGTTTTTTAAATTATTTTAAAATATAGGATGCAGGGTTTACCTGTGTGCCGTTTTTAAGTACTTCAAAGTGTAAATGGTCACCCGTAGAACGACCGGTATTACCCATTGTTGCAATTTGCTGACCCTGTTTAACGGTTTGGCCAACCTTTACGCAAAGTGCATTACAGTGAGCATAACGGGTTCTTAAACCGTTGCCATGGTCAATTTCAACAAGGTAACCGTAGTTGCCACGGTAACCCGCACAGGTAACAACACCGCTTTGTGATGCAAAAATAGGTGTGCCACGCTTACCGGCAAAGTCAATAGCCTTATGGTTACGACCGTCGCCCCAATATGCCGAAATATAAACATAGGTATTAAGCGGCATAATCAAGCCTGCCGACTGTGCCTGTGCCTTTTCGGTAGCAGACGCCATATTAACTGCAGTACCCTTTAACACAACCTGTGTTACAGGTTCAACCAAAACCTCGTTTTTAAGCACCTCGCGTGAGCTTTCGTTACCATTTACGGTTTCAACCAATTCGGTTTTAGCCGCAAGACCTTGCTTACCGGGGGTTGTAATTTTAGAATAACCGATATACTGCGCTGCGGTATTAACGGTTTTGGTAGAAAATGCAATGGGCGATTCGAAAGAAACCTTTGAAACGGTTTTAACGCTAAGGTTTTCAATAATTTCTTTTACTGCCTTGTCACCGTCAACACGCTTTGCATAAGCAAAAACCTTTTCAAGACGGATAGTGTCAATAAATTCTGCCTGATTTTCGGCACCGTCAATATAATAACGGCAACGTGCCTGTTCGATTAATTCCTCAACGTTTTGTAAATCGGTATAAGCGACAGGTTTATCGTTTAGATATAAAATATTAGCGTTTGCAATTTCGTCAGTATTTTCAGCAATTTTTTCAGCAAGCTGGGTTTTGTTAAGCAACTTGTCCGACAATGTAAGGGTTAAGCCAAAGGTAGCATTGTCAATAGAGTTGCCAACCTTTAGGTGATTTGTGTGATTTTCAATATAAGATACAGCACCGTCAAACACCTTAGTGCTTTTAACAACACCAATTGTTTCACCGTTATAAACAACCGTTAATCCAAGTGTAATGCCACAAGAAACGAAGGTTACCACAAAGCTTAAAACAATAACCAAAACAAGCGATAAAACTTTTGTAAGCACTTTGTTATACTTTATTAAATTTTGCGTTTTATTTAATACTTTTTCGCAAAGTTCGTTAAAAATAAAATTCAGCGCCTTTCTTTTAAAAATTACAATTTTGTAACAACTACAAGGGTTATTATAACAAAAAGGTTACAAAATTGCAACCTTTTTTTAATATTTTTGCAAATTTTAGCCCAATTATTATAAAAAACAGGCCAAAACCTTAATTTTAGCCTGTTTTTTACTTAAAATTGTAACAATTAAAACATCGAAAGCTGATTTGTGTCAGGCAAGTCCTTAAAGGCGCCCAAATCACTTAAATTTTGAATTATTGTTTTTGAAACGCCCGCTTCAAGCTGAAAATCTTCCTTTGAAACGTAGTTTCCTGCCTGCGCCGCTTCGTAAATTGAATAAGCCGCCTTTTCGCCAACACCCGAAAGCGCGCCGAAGGGCAAACGCATTTTACCGTCTTCGGGCAAATATTTCATAGCGTGCGATTTGCTTATATCAATAGGTAAAATTTCAAGCCCACGAGAAAAGAATTCATTAAATATAAGCATATTTTCATAAACGTCTAATTCCTTTTGGGTGGCATCCTTACCCTTTGCCTTAATATCACGCAAATAGCGACGTACCGCTTCCTTACCGCCCATAAGTATAGGAACGTCAACGTCTTCGGGACGGGCAGTAAAGTATGCGCAATAAAATTCAAGCGGGCGGTAAACCTTATACCAGGCAAGTCGCAAAGCGCCGATAACGTAAGCTGCCGCGTGTGCCTTGGGGAACATATATTCAATTTTATGGCAAGAATCAATATACCATTCAGGTACGTTTACCTTGCGCATATCCTCTGCCATTTCGTCCCAAACCTCTTTTGGTACCTTGCCCTTTGAAACAAGACCCTTACGCACAGTTTCGGTAATTTTAAAGGCTCGGCCTTCCTCCATACCCTGATGTATTAAGTACACCATAATATTATCACGGGTACCAATAACTTCAGAAATTGTGCAGGTGCCGTTATCGATTAAGTCCTTAGCATTGCCAAGGTAAACACCCGTACCGTGTGACAGACCCGAAATTTGTAACAAATCGGCAAAATTTTTGGGTTTACAGTCAATTAACATTCCACGAACAAAGGAAGTACCAAATTCGGGTATGCAATAAGTACCTGTGTTAGAATCGATATCTTCGGGTGTGACGCCTAGTGCTTCGGTCGAGGTGAAAAGGCTGTAAACCTTGGGGTCGCTCATTGAAATATCGCTTACCGAAATGCCTGTGTATTCCTCTAAATATTTATATGTAGTAGGAACAACGTGACCAAGTTCGTCAAGCTTTAAAATAGTATCGTGAATTGAATGGAAGTCGAAATGTGTGGTAGTAACACCCGATTCAGGCTTATTTGCAGGGTGCTGAATGGGGCAAAAGTCGTAAATGGTTTCGTTTCTTGGCACAACAATCATACCCGCAGGGTGCTGACCTGTTGTTGCCTTAATTTTGCTTTTTTCAAGCTTTTTAGCCAAACGATCAAGCTCGGCATTTGAAAGTGTAATACCCTTCTTTTCGGCATAAGCACGCGCAAAACCAAAGGCAGTTTTTTCAGCAATGGTTGAAATTGTACCCGCTTTAAACACGTTTTCGCTACCGAAAAGCTCTTCGGTGTAGCGCTGAACTTCGGTTTGGAATTCGTCCGAAAAGTTAAGGTCGATATCGGGCACCTTGTCACCCTTGAAGCCCAAAAAGGTTTCAAAGGGGATGTCGTGGCCGTCACGCACAAGCATTTTATCGCAATGTGGGCACTTCTTTTCGGGTAAATCAAAGCCCGAGCCAACCTCGCCCTTTAAGAAAAATTCGCTGTACTGACATTCGGGACAAACGTAATGAGGCGGCAATGGGTTAACTTCGGAAATACCTGCCATTGTAGCAACAAAGGAGGATCCAACCGAACCACGCGAGCCAACCAAATAGCCGTTTTCTTCGCTAAATGCCACAAGCTTTTGCGCCGAAATATACATTATAGAAAATCCGTTAGAAATAATAGCGTTGAGCTCTTTTTCAAGGCGCTTATGCACAACCTCGGGCACGTTTTCGCCATATTTTTTACGGGCATTACCCCAACAAATATCACGAAGCATATCATCCGACCCTTCAATTACAGGGGGGTGGCTTTCTTCGGGCACGGGGATAATATCACCACTTACCATATCGGCAATTTTAGCGGGGTTGTCAATAACAAATTCTTTTGCGCGGTCGCCAAAATAAGCGAAATCGTCAAGCATTTCCTGTGTGGTTTTAAGATACAATGGTGCTTGATGGTCAAAGTCGTCATAATTTTGGCCGGCAAGTAATATTTTACGGATGATTTCATCGCTCTTTTTAAGGAAGTGCACGTCACCCGTTGCAACGACGGGCTTACCTAGCTCGTCCGCAATTTCAACAATCTTGCGGTTATATGCTTTAAGCATTTCAACACTTGTAACGTGACGGTATGGGTTAGGTATAACCTCGCCCTTTTTATTCTTTTCATCAGGGTCGGTCGATTTTCTAACCATAAAGTCATTATTGCCAAGAGGCTGAATTTCAAGATAGTCATAATAGCTTGCAATTCTTAAAAGCTCTTCATGAGGCTCGCCACGGAAAATTGCTTGGAAAAGCTCGCCCGCTTCACAGGCTGAGCCAACAATTAACCCTTCACGCAATTCGTCAAGCTTACTGCGAAGGGTTAAGGGTCTGCCCTTAAAGTTATTAATGTGCGCGTCGGAAACCAATTTATAAAGGTTTTTAAGACCAACCGCATTTTTAACCAAAATAATTTGGTGGTAACGTTTAATTTGCTTTGGTGCAAGATTTGTAATATCGGTGTTTACATCATCAACAAAATAGCCTTCAACACCGTAAATTACCTTAAATTCGCCACCCTTTTTGCGAATACTCTTAACCGCACCTGCGGCAGCAGGATAAGCCTGTACAACACCGTGGTCGGTAATGGCAATTGCCTTGTGACCCCATTTATACGCTTGATTAATTAAATCTTCAGCAGGGCAAACGGCGTCCTTGTCAGACATATTGGTGTGGCAATGAAGCTCGATTCGTTTTTCGCCTTCATATTCGTCCATTTCAAAATATGGCTGTAAAAGTGCAATTGCGGTAGGCTTTATAATATGCTCTTTTTTATAAGCGTCAAATTCGTAATTACCGTTAATTAAAACGAAATTGCCGTTTTTAAGGTTAGAAATATCCCCCATTCTTTTAGGGTCCATAAAAAGTGAAGCACTTATAGAATTTGTATAGTCCGAAACCGAAAAGTTTACAATAACCGCTTCGCCACGCTTGGTGTTAATTTTACGGGTATCGTACCCAAACACCTCACCCCAACAGCAAACCTGCATATCGTCGGGGGTTATATCAATCATTTTCTTTATGTTATTATCAATTCTTCTGCCGTAAAAAAGCTGAGGATTATCAAGATAAACAATCCCGTTTTCAGGTTTTTCACGTCTTGCTTCAAACTTAATTTGCGGCTTTTCCTCTGTCTTCTTTTCAGCTTTGGGCGGTTGAGGGGTTGGTACAATTTCAGGCATTTCAATTTTAACGTCTTCAAGCTGACCTTCAAAGCAAACCACACATTCCCTGCCAAAGCGGCCGTTTACAAGGCGAATAAACTGTTCTTCAAACTTGGCGGCAACAATTTTGTTATAACCGCCGTGCTTTAAATTAATCGTAAGGGTGTCACCATCTAAAACATATTCAGCCCCGTTAAAATAACCGTTCAAAAGAGCGTTATGCTGACGGATTTCGTTTACTAAATCCTCACAAGCTAAAATACCAAAAGCAGAAGGAGAAAATTCAACAGTAATACTGCATTTTTCAAGCTTTAAAAGTGCTTCTATCGAGCTTGTAAGCTCAACCACCACACCGTGCGAAATATATGTATCACAATAAAGCCCTGCTGTAAGGGTGCGGTTTTCGGTATCCAAATTGCATTTTTTAAGAATTGCGCCGTTAAATTTTTCACGCAAGTCTGTGCTTAAAAAGTCACCGAATATTTCGCAAAACAATGGGGTAGCCAATTTTTTCAACTCCGTTTACATTTTTTCAATTTCTTTTATTAAAGCGTCTAACAATTCATCCTCGGGCAGCTTGCAAATAACCTCGCCCTTTTTGAAAATTACGCCACAACCCTTGCCACCTGCAAGGCCGATATCCGCTGCCGACGCTTCGCCGGGGCCGTTTACTACACAGCCCATAATGGCAACGGTTATATTTTTTTGAACGTTTGCAAGGCGTTTTTCAGCCTCGGCCGCAATTTTAATTAAATCAATTTGTGTTCTGCCACAGGTGGGGCATGAAACAAATTTAATGCCGTCGTTTCTAATACCGATGGCCTTTAAAAGCTTGATACCGGCTTCAACCTCTTTAACGGGGTCGTCGGTTAAGGAAATGCGGATAGTATTACCTATACCACGCAATAAAAGACCACCGATACCCGCCGCTGATTTAATAACACCCATATTTTCGGTGCCTGCCTCGGTAACGCCAAGGTGCAAGGGATAAGGGCACTTTTCAGCCGCCAATTCATACGCCTTATACATTTTAAAGGTGTCGGATGATTTTAGTGATAACACAATATCGTCAAAATCAAATTTTTCCAAAAGCGAGATATGATAAAGTCCGCTTTCAACCATAGCTTCGGGGGTGACACCGCCGTATTTAGCCAAGATTTCCTTTTCAAGCGATCCCGAATTTACACCAATTCTTATTGGTACACCTGCCGCTTTGCAAGCGTTGGCAACGGCCTTAACCTTGTCGTCACCGCCAATATTACCAGGGTTTATACGTACCTTATCAACCCCTGCGGCAACACTTTCAATCGCCAAACGGTAATCAAAATGAATGTCCGCCACCAAGGGTATTTTAATTGCATTTTTAAGTGCTTCAACAGTTTTAAGTGCTTCCATATCGGGCACGGTAACACGTACAATGTCGCATCCAGCTTTTTCAAGGCGTAGTGCTTGCTCAACGTTACCCTTAATGTCGTGGGCTTCGGCGCAAAGCATTGACTGAACACTAACGGGCGCACCGCCACCGATAAACATATCGCCAACTGCTATTTTTTTAGTAATATCATTTGTGTATAACATCATATCACCTTATTTAAAAAATAAGTCCCCAAATATCCTTTGCGGCGACAAGCACCATAAAGGCAATTAAAGCCATAAAGCCAACCGTGTGCACAACGCTTTCGTACTTTTCGGGTACTTTTTTGCGGAATATCATTTCGAACAAAATAAAGACTAAACGACCGCCGTCAAGCGCGGGTACGGGCAAAAGGTTAAATATGCCAAGGTTTACAGTTATAAGCGCCATCATAGGAAGTAAATTTAAAAGGCTTTGCTTTGCTGCATCAGCAATAGCAACAGTCACACCCACAGGGCCCGAAATTGCGCTTATGCCGTATTTACCCGCCAACATATCAAGTAAGCTGCGCCAAATTATCATACAATAAGAAATTGTGGTAGAAAAGGTTTGCTTTACGTAATTCCAAACAGTTTTTTTAATGCCGTAAACCTTAAAGTCCCACTTTAAATAGGTTATGCCCTGTTCTTCCTCGGTTTCAAATTTAACGTCGTCTAGCTCAACCTTTTTGCCGTCACGAAGCACCACCATATCAAGTGTGCCGTCTTCTACATTAGTGAAAGCATAATTCATATCGTAAATGCCAAAGATTTTGCGGCCTTCAATTTCAATAATTTTATCGTCAATTTTAAGTCCGCTTTGCTGAGAAATTGCTTTTTCTTCAAATTCGCCGATAGTAGTAGAGGCAAAGCGAGGTTGAGGTGCTAAAATTATTGCAACCAAAAGAAGACCGAATATAAGGTTAAATGTTGCGCCCATAACGACAATCAAAAAGCGTCGCCAAGCCGATTTATTGCAAAATGCGCGGTTGTCACCGCTTTCCTCATCCTCGCCCTCCATCGCGCAATATCCACCAAGTGGCACAAGGTTAAAGGAATATTTGGTTTCCTTACCCTGAAAGCCGAAAAGCCGCGGACCGAAGCCAACGGCAAATTCGTTTACCTTTACACCCAAAAGCTTTGCAGCAATAAAATGACCGAATTCGTGTATGATTATTAAGATTAAAAAAAGTAAAACTGCGGTAAGATAGGGCCAAAACGCGCCCCAAATTTCTGAAATAGTAATTTTAATCACCTAAAAATTAAATATTGTTTAAAACCGCTTGACGCGCGGCCTTGTCGGTATAAAGAATATCCTCCAAATTAAAGTCCTTTTTATTATTTACCGAATATGCGGCTTTTTCCACAAGGTCGGCAATTTGTAAAAACTTAATTTTGCCTTCTAAGAAAAGTCGTACCGCTTCTTCGTTAGCGCCGTTAACAGCAGTTGGACGAAGACCACCCTCGTTTATTGCCGAAATACAAAGCGGCAGTAGGCGGAAGGTATCGGTATCGGGCTTTTGGAAGGTAAGCGTGCCAATATCGGCAAGACTTAATTTTTCAAAAGCATAATTGCTACGCTGTGGATAGGTTAAAGCATACTGAATGGGAAGGCGCATATCGGGTGTGCCAAGCTGACCGATAACTGCCCCGTCAGAAAGCTCAACCGCTGAATGCAAAATGCTTTGGCGGTGGACCAAAACCTCAATATTGTTTGCCGAAACACCGAAAAGATGCACCGCTTCTATAACCTCTAGTCCCTTATTCATAAGGGTTGCCGAGTCAATAGTAATTTTAGCACCCATTGACCAGTTAGGGTGTGCAAGAGCTTCTTTTACGGTTACGTTTTGTAAATCACTACGGGTTTTGCCAAAGAACGGACCGCCCGATGCGGTAAGTAATATCTTTTTAAGGCTACCCTGTGGTGCGCCCTGAAGTGATTGAAAAATAGCCGAATGTTCGCTATCAACAGGTAAAATTTTAACACCCTTTTCTTTAGCGGCACGGTTTACAATGTCGCCACCGGTAACAAGGGTTTCTTTATTGGCAAGGGCAATGTCCTTACCGCTTTGGATTGCGGCAAGTGTTGGGCGAAGACCCGCAATGCCAACAATTGAATTAAGGGCAATGTCGGCAGGCATCTGCGCAACCTCGCACACACCCTCAACCCCTGAAAGCACCTTAATGTCAGTATCCTTTAGTTTAATTTTTAATTCGTTTGCCTTTTGGGCATTAAAAACTGCAACAGCTTTAACCTTAAATTCACGTGCTTGGGCTTCTAACAGTTCAACGTTACTGCCCGCCGCCAAAGCCACAACCTTATAACCGTCACGACGGCAAACCTCAAGCGCTTGTGTGCCGATTGACCCTGTCGAGCCAAGAATAACCAAACTTTTCATTATAACACCCCAAGTGAAATTAAAATTAAATAGATGGGTGAAATCATTAAAATAGAATCAAAACGGTCAAGCACACCGCCGTGACCGGGAATTAAATTGCCATAGTCCTTAAGACCAACCGAACGCTTAATGGTAGAGGCAAAAAGGTCACCGCACATACCAACTATGCAAAGTGGAACGGTGAAAATAAGGGTTGGAACAAGCTTTTCGGTCATACCGAAAGCGAAATTAAAGATAAGTGCAAAAATAACGCTTGTTAAAATGCCGCCAATAGCACCTTCAACCGTCTTTTTTGGTGAAATTTCGGGGCAAAGCTTGTGCTTGCCAATGGTAACACCAACAAAATAAGCGCCCGTGTCACAGCCTGCTGAAAATACAAGCATCATTAGTAAATAATATATTCCCGTTGCGGCGGAAATACCACCAACTTCAAGCTTGTAACTTGCGCCGTAGTTTGCAATTTTTTCAAGCGAGCCAAATGCATAAGCCATAATAAAGGGCATAACGCAAAGGGACAAAATACCACCAAGGTCTAATTTGTCGTGTTTTTTAAGGGTTAAGAAAACCGCAATTAAAACATAAACCACGGTAATATGGTAGGTGGTAATTAAATACTCACCAATTTGGAAGCCTTCAAGCGCAAAATTAACCACCGCTACCGCAGTGTAAAGCATAGCGCCGATAATAATTGATTTACTTTCAATTTTTGCAACGTTGTGAAGTAGCTCCCAAGTGGCAATAGCTGCCAAAACAGCAAGAACGGCTGTCATAAAAAATGGGTTAACAAGGTAGCCCAAAGCCAAAACACCTGCAATTACACTGATAAGTATAACACCCGATATAATTCGTGTTTTCATTTTAAATTCCTCCGAAACGGCGATTACGCTTTAAAAAATCGTCAATCGCTTTTTCTAAATCCTTTTCCTTAAAGTCGGGCCAAAGAATATCAGAATACCAAAATTCCGAATAAGCCGACTGCCAAATTAAATAGTTAGAAAGGCGGTATTCACCACTTGGGCGAATAATAAAATCGGGGTCGGGGCAGTCATAGGTGTAAAGACTGTCGGAAATTAATTTTTCGTTAATATCTTCGGCTTTAACACCGCTTGCAACAATTTTTTGCACCGCTTTTACAATTTCATCCCTACCGCCGTAATTAATGGCAATGTAAAGGGTAAGACCTGTGGCATTTTTAGAATCCTCTTCGTTTTTTGCCATAAGCGCTTTAATATCGTCGGCCAAGGGGGTGCGGTCGCCAATGAAACGCACACGGATATTTTCGTCCTTAAAATTTTCGGCGTCCTTTAAGTAGTCGCGAAGAAGGTTCATAATACCGTTTACCTCTTCTTCGGGGCGCTTCCAATTTTCAGTAGAAAAAGCATAAACCGTTAAATATTTTAACCCAATTTTGTTGCAATATCTCGCAATATTTTTAAAAGCCTTTGCCCCTGCAATATGCCCTGCAGTACGGGGTAAAGCACGGTTTTTTGCCCAACGGCCGTTGCCGTCCATTATAATGGCAATGTGTTGCGGTAAAACACGGTTTTCATTAGCCATAACAGTCACTTCCCTTTTGCCTGTGTTAAACAGCGGCCCCATACCGAGACCGCTGCACTAAATTAGATTTCTAATATTTCTTTTTCCTTATCGGCAGCCATTACGTCAATTTCTTTGCAGTATTTGTCGGTAAGATTTTGAATTTTCTTTTCGCCGTTTGCTTCGTCGTCTTCGGTAATGCTATTACCCTTTTTAAGTGCCTTTAATTTTTCCAAAGCGTCACGACGGGTGTTACGAATAGCAACCTTTGTGTCTTCAGCAATTTTTTTAACTTCCTTGCAAATTTCCTTACGGCGTTCTTCAGTAAGGGGTGGGAAAGCAAGACGGATAACACGACCATCGTTTTGGGGGTTAATGCCAATGTCAGAGGTTAAAATTGCCTTTTCAATTGACTTTAAGGTGGTAGCATCCCAAGGCTGAATCATTAAAATGCGGGGTTCGGGAACTGAAACAGCAGCCATTTGCTGAATAGGTGTGGGGCAGCCGTAATAGTCAACGGTAATTCTGTCCAAAACCGCAACGTTTGCACGGCCTGCACGAATAGATTTATAATCTCTTTCTAAAACGCCTAAGGTTTTAAGCATTTTTTCTTCGGTATTTTTAATAAGCTCGTTCATAAATACTCTCCTTAAAGTTTATTTGACAATTGTGCCAATGGTTTCGCCAACCATAGCTGAAACAATATTTTGTGGGTTATCTAAATTGAAAACTAAAATTTGAATGTTGTTATCCATACAAAGTGAAGCTGCAGTAGCATCCATAACGTGAAGCTCTTTTTGAAGCACTTCAAGATGGGTAAGTGTATCGTACTTTTTAGCGTCGGGATTCTTCTTGGGGTCGCTGTCGTAAACGCCGTCAACATTTGTTGCTTTAAATATTACGTCAGCGCAAATTTCAGCCGCACGAAGTGCCGCACCGGTATCAGTTGAGAAGAAGGGGTTACCTGTACCGCAACCAAAAATAACAACCCTGCCCTTTTCTAAATGGCGAACAGCCTTGTTTCTGATATAAGGCTCGGCTACTTGGCGCATTTCAATAGCGGTTTGAACACGAGCGCTAACACCCAACTGTTCAAGTGCGTCAGCCAATGCCAATGCATTAATAGAGGTTGCAAGCATACCCATATGGTCTGCACGGGTACGGTCCATTTTACCGCTCGAACGACCACGCCAGAAGTTGCCGCCGCCAACAACGATAGCAACCTGAACGCCCATATCTACACAGTCCTTGACCTTTTCGCAAACCTCAAGCACCTTATCAAAATCAATACCTACACCTTTTTCACCGGCAAGAACCTCGCCGCTGAGCTTTAAAAGCACACGATTGTAAACAGGTTTCATTTTAAACACCCTAACTTTATTATATTATTAATAATATTTTACATTATGTACGATATAAAGTCAATTACAAATACACATAATTCAAAAAATTCATAACTCTTTAATAACTTTCGATTTGGTAAATTATAGTTTATCGGGCAAGCCTTCCCCTTGAGGGGAAGGGGGACCGCTTGCGGTGGATGAGGTGTAATTTGCAGTAATTGAACGGTTTTCCACCTCAACCGCCTCGTATACTCGGCACCTTCCCCTCAAGGGGAAGGC
>JAZKZS010000032.1:0-27364 GCA_045612765.1 Acutalibacteraceae bacterium | reverse complement strand
GGATGGGGCTCGAACCCACGACCTCTAGCGTGACAGGCTAGCGTTCTAACCAACTGAACTACCAGGCCACATGGTGGGAACAACAGGGCTCGAACCTGTGACCCTCTGCTTGTAAGGCAGATGCTCTCCCAGCTGAGCTATGCTCCCACGATGACCGCGCTGGCTTGCCAATGGCAACTCACCGGCGACAAGCAATATATTAACACAAGATATACCGTTTGTCAAGCATTTTTTTTGATTTTTTTTTATTTTTTTAAAATTTTTTCAACGTCGTTTTTTGTATAACTATATGTTGTGTTACAAAAGTTACAGCACACATCAATTTGGTGTTGGGTTTCCAAAATTTCATTAAGTTCTTTTTCACCAAGGCCCTTTAAAGTGGCTTCAACCTTTTCCCTTGAACATTTACATTTATATTCAACTTCTTCGGTATATATTACTTCCACGTCAAAGCCTTTTAAAACGTCACGTACAATATCCTCAATATCCATGCCTTCATCCAAAAGCTTGGTAACAGGGCGCACGGTTTTAAGGTTTTCTTCAAGCTTGTCTATAATTTCGTCCTCGGTAAAGGGTAAAAGCTGCAAAATATAACCGCCTGCTTTTTTAACGGTTAAATCCTTATCAACAAGCACACCCAAAGCGCAAACGGTGGGTACCTGTTCACTTGTTGCGTAATATGATGTAATGTCTTCGGCAATTTCGCCTGACTGAAGCGGCACAAATCCGTTATATGGGTCCTTCATACCCAAATCCTTAATAACAAACAAATTACCGTCAGTACCAACAGCGCCCGATACGTCCAGCTTGCCGTTAGGCTTTAGGGGAATTTCAACCACGGGATTTGTGGCATAACCACGCACGTTACCGTGATAGTCGGCCGCAACTGTGATAATACCGATGGGGCCACCACCGTCAACCTTTAATGTAATAGAATTATTTTCGCCCTTTAGCATATTGCCCATCATAGCGCCTGCGGTTAAAAGTCTGCCCAAGGCAGCTGTAACCACCGCAGAGGTTTTGTGAAGCTGTTCAGCCTTTGCAACAATGTCGGTCGAATCAATAGCCGACACCATAATAGCGCCATCACTTGTTATACATCTAATAAGTTTACCCATTATTTCACCTTTTTAGTAACGTAAATTGCCCTTTGGCTTTTTTCATTCAAGGGCTTTTCGGTCATATCGTCAAATATTTCAATAATCTCAAGTCCTGCTTTTTGCAAGGCCGACTCAAGCTCGTCCCTTGTATATGCCCTTTCGCAAAATTCTTCGCTGTAACGTGAATATACTTCCCCTTCCTTTACAAAGAAGTCAAGCATAATATTCACCGTTTTTTTCTTATCGTTATAGGCGTTTGCCCAAACGCAATACACCTGTTCCCTGTCCATTACAAAAACGTTGTCGCCCAAAATTTCACGGTGCTTATATTCGGTATTAACGTCAAATATAAAAAGACATTCGGGTTCTAAAAATAAAGAAACCTTACTTATTGCCTTACAAAGCTTTTTATAGTCGGTTATGTGGTTTAAGCTGTCAAGACAGCAAACCGCACCGTCCACCGTGCCGTATAAATCAAGTTCTTCAGCGGCTTGGCAAAGGTATAAAACGTCAAGCCCCATATCAGCCGAATTTTCACGGGCAATGCCAAGCATTTCTTCGCTAATATCGGTGCCGATAACCTCGATGCCAAGCCTTGCAAATTCGTTTGAAAAGCTACCCGTACCGCAAGCAAGGTCTAACATAAGCTTGGGCACTTTGCCATATTTTTTGAAAAGCTTCATTAAATAGGCAGTGCGTTTTTTATAATCAACGTCATAGGTTAGTTCATCATAAAAATCAGCAAACGTAGCGTACATTATTTTAACCTTTCAAAAGCAAGGTTAAGCCCTTCGTTCATTGAACGGCTTACACGGCTTACTGTTGCGGTGCTAGCGCCTGTGGTTTTAACAATGTCGCTATATACCTTTTTCTCATTTAAAAGCTTTGCAACAACAAAACGCTGAGCAAAGGTTTCAACCTCCTTCGGTGTGCAAATATCACCAAAGAACATATATAGCTCTTCCCTATTTTTAAGGGTTAGAATTGCATCAAATAATTGGTCGGCAAAATCGGTTTTTTTCATAAAAATCGCCTCGCTTTTTAACTTTAAAAATATTTTAACACATAAAAGCGCTAAAGTCAATTTATGTCTTGATATATTAATTAAAAAATGATAATATAATTATAATCCAGATGCAAAAAAGGACGAATTTTAATGAATAATGTAAAAATTTTACACACAGCGGATATACACATTGGCGCTCGTGATGCCTTTTTGGGCACCGCCGCCGAAGGCCGCCGTTTTGAAACCCTTTTAACCTTTGAAAGAATTGTTGATTTAGCAAAGGAAAAAGGCGCCGATATTTTAGCCATTGCAGGCGATTTATTTGAAAGCAACACAGTTGAAGCGGCTTTTGTTGACGGTGTGTTTAATAAAATAGCCCAAATTCCCGAAATTAAGGTAGTTTTTGCGGCGGGTAACCACGACCCTCTAACTGCTGATTCACCCTTTTTAACCCGCACCTTACCCGAAAACCTTTACGTTTTGCCCCAGAAGGATAGTGTTATAACCTTTGAAGATATTAAGACAAAAGTTTACGGCAAATCTTTTGAAAGTGTTTATTTAAAGGGACAGGAAGAATTTACAATTAGCGCCGATAATGACTATATTAATATAATGGTACAGCACGGCGAATTAAGGGCTGATTTAGGTTCGGACTATAATTCCATCACCCCTAAATTTGTTAAAAAAAGCGGCATGGATTATATCGCACTCGGTCACGTTCACGCCCGCACACCTATTGGCAAAATTGAAAACACACATTTTGCTTACTGCGGCTGCCCTGAAGGACAAGGCTTTGATGAATTAGACCAAAAGGGTGTTTATTTTGGCACAGTTTCAAAAACGGGCTGCGATTTGGAATTTATACCCGTTTCAAAGCGCCAACACATTGTTAGAAAAATTGATATTACCGGCGCTGAAGATATTGCGGCAAAGGTATTAGACGACCTTAAAGCAAATTTTGAAGGCTTTGCCGACAACCTTTATAAAATTGAGCTTGTGGGCAGTATCCCACCCGAAACACAGCTAAACCTTGCTGAAATTACTACCCGTCTATCCGCAGTTTTATATTTTGTAAAGCTTCGTGATAAGACCGAATTTGCAATTGATTTAGAGATTTTGGCAAGTGAGCCCACCCTTAAAGGCGTATTTGTTAAAAATATGCTTGAAAAACTTAAAACTGCTGAAGATAAAGAAGCGGTAACCCGTGCGCTTAATATTGGGCTTCGTGCCTTTAATTCGGAGGTAAAGTATAATGAAGATTAAAAGCATTTATATTTCAGCCTTCGGCGGTGTTAAGGATTTAAGGCTTGATTTAAACGATAATTTTAACGTTATATACGGCGAAAACGAAAACGGTAAAACCACCGTTATGAGCTTTATTAAAATGATGTTTTACGGTTCTGAACGTGCTAAAGGTGATTTGGCAAAAAGCCCCCGTAAAAAATATACCCCGTGGGATAACAGCCAAATGGCAGGCAGTATTGACTTTGAAAAGGACGGCAAAAACTACCGAATAGAACGTATTTTTGGTGAGTCTAACTCGACCGATAAAGTAACACTTATTGATACCGATTTAGGTAGACGTGAAAACGTTTCGGCCGATATTGGCACAAAGCTTTTGGGCCTTTCGTCCGCCGCATTTGAACGTAGTATTTTTATTGGTCAGTTCGGCTTTCCTGAAAGTAATGCAAATGCCGAGGGTGAAATTAATTCAAAGCTTTCAAACCTTGCCTTAACGGGTGAGGAGGACGCATCCTTTGACGAGGTATATAAACGCCTTGAAAAAGCAAAGCTTGCCCTTTCATCAAAAAGTGGACGTGCCGGTGAATATGACAAAAACCTTACCTCCCTTAAAGCGCTTAACGATGCACTTTTAAAGGCAAACGAAACACAGGAAAAAATCAACTTTGGAAACCTTAAAGCTAAAGAAATTGTTGCCGAAATTGAAGCACTTCAGCAAAAGGCTAACAGCTTAAAGGTTACCATTGATAAGGAACAGGATTTTAGAAATGCCGAAAAGCTTCAGGACCTTTTAAACTTAAAGGCCGAGCTTGATAATATAACCAAGTCGCTAACCCTTGAAAACGGCACGGTTATTGACGAAATGTTTCTTAAAAAGATTGATTTTTGCCTTTCTAAAATAAACGGTGTTAAAGCAAAAATTAAAAGCCTTGAAAACGAAAACAAGGCAATACAGCAAGGGCTTGATTTAGCGCTTGACCCACAAAAAGCATCACCCGAAAAATCTGCCGAGCTTGAAAACAAAATTAAAGTGCTTGAAGAAAAACAAGCCGATTTAAAAGCACAATACAGCGACACCGAAAACAAAATTAATAACCGAAAGGCACCTAGCTTTATTTTAATTATTTTAGGCATACTTTTCGCCTTTGGCGGTGCGGTTGCTTGTATGTATAACCTTTATATTGGTGCCGCATGTGCTATTGTAGGTATTATTTTAATTGCGCTTTTTATAGCAGGGCTTACCGCAAATAATGCCAAGAAAAAAGAGCTTGAAAATAATCTTTTAAACCTGAAGCTTGAACTTAACGAGCTTATGACGGTTATCACCCTTGAAAAATCAAATCTTACCGCCATTACAACCGCCCTTAATTCAAATGCGGCAATGATTGAAAATCAGCAAAACCACATTAAAGAAAATTTGCAAAAAATTGAAGAATTTTCAAAGGAAGCTGCAATTTATAATGAAGAGCTTGCTACCCTTTTAGGCGATACCTTTAATTCGACCAATATTAATGAAGTCCTTGACGAGCTTCGCCAAAAGGCCGCCACACAAAAGGAAATTAAGCAAAAAATTAATTACATTATAAAGGACGTTGGCAACATCTCATACGAAACGGCGGCGCAAAAAATTAAAGAGGCCGAAAGCTTTGGCGAAGTAAACGATTTTGAAAGCATTAAATCGGAATATGACGGCATTTTAGAGGATATTACCGCCAAAAAGACCGATGCCACAGCCATTTTAACCGAAATTAAGGCAATGCAAAAGGTTATGGAAAACCCCGAAGTCCTTAAAAAGCAAATTGCCGATTTAACCGCAAAAACCGAAAATCAGGCGCAATACGTTGCCGATTTAGACCTTGCAATGCAGGTATTAAGCGAAAGCTTTGCCGAGGTTAGACGAAGCTATGGCAGTGTGCTTGATAACAAAACCACCGAAATTTTCAGTGGCATTACAGGCGGAAAATATAACGGTATAAACGTTTCAAAATCGTTTGATATTTCGGTGCAAAGGGCTGATTTATTTGGCAGCTTTTATTCGGCATATCTTTCAAGCGGCACAGTTGACCAAGCATATTTAAGCCTTCGTTTAGCGTTGAGTGAATTAATGACCGACGAAAACGGCGCTTTACCAATTATGCTTGACGATTCCTTGGCACAGTTTGACGACAACCGCCAAAAAACCGCACTTGAATATTTAAAGAAATATTCAGCCAAAAACCAAATTATAATGTTTACCTGCCATAAATATATAAGCGAAACCGCAAAGGATTTAGGGGCACAAACACAAAATATGAAATAATAAATTGGGGTTTATCGCTCGGTTGGATGGATATATCATTGGCTCCCTCTGACGAGGGAGCTGGCACGAGGAACTCGTGTCTGAGGGAGAGAAAGTGCTTATTTACAGTGTTTTCGGTCTCTCCCTCCGTCTTTTTGCTTCGCAAAAATCCACCTCCCTCATCAGATGGAGGCAAGGGTTTGTACAATAATTACGAATTACGCATTACGAATTACGCATTGGGCGTTTGCCCGACAAACTATAATTTAAAACACTAAGCCCGCGGCTTGCACCGCGGGCTTTTGCTATTTCTTTATTTCAATTTTAATATCGCCTGTATCGGTGGTAATTTTGCATTTACCGCCGTTTATACTTTCGGGCACCTTAATACTTCCTGTATCGGTTTTAACGATAAATACCTTATCGCTTAAAAGTGTGCCTTTTACATTGCCCGTATCAGTTACAATTACAAGCTCGCTAGCATCACAGCCATTAAGCTTTATATCGCCTGTTGTTCTTTCGATGTCAATGCTTTTATCTGTAATAACATTTGTTAACGTAATATCGCCTGTATCACCTGTTGAAATAACGTTGCTGCACCTTATATTTTCTAGTTTAACTTTACCTGTTGTAACCTTAACCGAAAGGTCGCCGACACACTTTGTATCGGATACGACAATATCTCCCGTCGTAACCGCAAGATTAAGCGAGCTTGTAGTTATATTTTCAACCGTAATATGCCCTGTACTTGTTTTAATTTTTATATCACCATTAGCGTAAGCCAAGCACTTAACATTACCTGTACTCTGCGAAATATCAATGCTTTCAAACTTAAATTCTTTGGATATTTCAGTATCGCTTGTACTTGCATTTACGGTAAGTGCACCATATTCACCCGTAGGGATATACACAGTAATTTTAGGCGAGCCAAAAGTAATACCGATATATTCACACCATTTTCTTGTGTCGTTTGCCTCAATTACCAAAGTATCATCTTTTACTGTAACCGAATGTTTAATTTTGGTTTCTTCATAACAAACAACCTTGGTGTTTTCTGCTGGTATAAAGGTAATATCCGCAGTATCGGTTATAACCTTTATATTTTTGTAACTGTCATTTATTGCATATTCGTTTGTCTCGTATTTAACTGTTGAAATTTTCGAAAAGTCCCAATCGAGCGCCATCATAATACCTCCAAAAATTATAGCACCGACCACCACCAAGAAAGCACCGACAATAAGCCAAATTTTAACACCTTTACTCATTTTGTTGCCTCCTTTTTAATAAAACTGTTTTTAACACTCAAAACAATTTTCTTTGTAAGCCATATTATGCCGTCTGTTGCCACTTTGCAGCCAAAAAACAAAAATATTGAAAGTCCCGACAAAGTAATTCCTGCACCGATAAGCGCAATACCCGATGGTGCACTACCTGTTAATATGAAAGCAATGCCCGCTACAATCCCACTAAAGCCACAAGCGGCAACCGATGCAAAAGCCACCCACAATAAAATTATTACCGACCAAAATGACACGTAAACCGATAATACAACTGCTAATGCGGCAATAAGTAAAGGAAACCACAACGGAAAACCAATAATAATTAATGCTATTTCCCAATCGCGCAGGGTTTTGAGCTTAAGCTTTGCTTTGGCAAGCTTTGTAATTGGGGTTTGCTGTAAAATTTCATCAATTATTGCATCAATATCACCCAAAGAATAAACTGCACCTTCTTCGCTTTGACCATCTTCAATGCGGTCATCAATTATTTCGCTGTAATATTTAAGCCAATTTTCAATTTCCGGCTTTTCAAAAGCGCCAAGCCGCTTTTCTAATTTATTTAAAAATTCAGTCTTCGTCATTTTCCTTATCCTCCCTTACCACAAAATTATATATAAGCATTATTTCTTGCCATTCATTTTTAAAGGCATTAATTTTTTCAAGACCTTTTTCGGTTATATGGTAATATTTTCTAACCCTACCGTTATGGATTACATCCCTAACCGTTAAAAGTTCCCCCGCTTCAAGTCGTCTTAAAATTGGGTATAGTGTGGATTCCGATATTTCCATATACGGCTTTAAATCCTTAATGATTTTATAACCGTATGAATCTTCATTTTTAATTGCGGCAAGCACCGCAACGTCTAAAAGCCCACGCTTCATTTGTATATCCATAAAATACCTCCCTTTGCACAATACTATACTACACATAGTATTGTTTGTCAAGTGGCCCTTGCTGAATAAATTGGGGTTTATCGGGCTAATGTCCAAAAGAATAAAGAAGAAAGAAAAAATAATAAAGAATAAAAAATGTGTGCCTACGGCACGATATATAGATTCGTCGGCAAAGCCGACACCGATTTTATTCTTTCTTATTTATTATTTATTCTTTAACTTTTTCGCAAGAAAAAGTCCCCGATAAACTATAATTTAAAATGATTATTAAATTAAAAACTGCGGTGAATTTTCACCGCAGTTTTAAGGTTTAATTATTTTTGAAGCTTGCTTTCTTTATTGGTTTTTGAAGCTTTTACAACAATTGCGAAAAGCGGAATTAAAGCCGCTACGTTAGGAAGTACCATTAAATAGTTAAAGAAGTCGGTAAGTTCCCAAACCAAGTCGTTTGATAAAAGTGTACCAAGGAAGATAAATACAATTGCAATTACTGAATAAATAATGGTTGCAATTTTATTGTTTTTAAAGAGGTACTGAACGTTAACCTTACCAAAGAAGTTCCAGCCGATAACGGTAGAATAAGCAAAGAACAAAAGACAAATTGCAATAAAGATATTACCAACGTTGCCGTTACCAAATGCATTACCGAAAGCAGTTTGCATTGCATTGGTTTTTGTAATGCCCGATGCTTCCAAAACTGATTGATAATTTGCGCCGTTTGCCGCTGATAAAGGACCGTCACCTACAAAGAGGCAGGAAATTACAACAAGGGCTGTCATTGTAAGCACCACGAAGGTGTCAATAAATACACCAATCATAGCAACTACACCCTGGTCGTGAGGCTTTGCAACGTTTGCCTGTGCGTGTGCGTGGGGAGTTGAACCCATACCTGCTTCGTTTGAGAAAAGACCGCGCTTTGCACCTTGGCTAATTGCAGTTTTAATTGCAAAACCAATGCTACCGCCGATAAGAGCAGAAGGTGTGAATGCATATTTAAATATCATAGCAAAGGTTGCGGGTATATACTGAATCCTAATACCCAAAATAACTAAGCCGCCAAGCAAGAAAACAACCGCCATAATAGGAACAAGCTTTTCGGTAACTGATGCTAAACGACTAACGCCGCCAACAAAAATAAATGCCGAAACAACAGCTAAAATTAAACCAACAACCCAACCGTCAATGCCGAAAGCGGTTTTGCAGGATTCGGCAATAGAGTTTGACTGAACCATGCTGCCCATAAAGCCAAGCGCTAAAATACTTGCAATTGCAAAGAAGCCTGCAAGCACCTTACCAAACGCTCCCTTGTATGCCTTGCGGATGTAGTATACGGGGCCGCCGTGTACCTGACCGTCAGCGCCTACAACGCGGGTTTCCTGCGCCAAAATAGCTTCTGCATAGATAGTAGCCATACCTAAAAATGCGATTACCCACATCCAGAAAATTGCACCGGGGCCACCGATTAAAATAGCACCCGAAGCGCCAACGATGTTACCTGTACCAACCTGCGCAGCAATTGCAGTTGCAAGGGCCTGGAAGGAAGAAAGACCGCTTGTGCTTTTGCCACCTTTAAGTGAAAGGTTGCCAAAAACCTTTTTAATACCTTCACCAAAGCAACGAACCTGTACAAAACGTGTTGCAATTGTAAAGAATAAACCTGCGCCTACAAGCAAGAATATCAGAATATAGTCTGATAAGTAGGCGTTTACTGTTTGCACTGCCGAAAGCAATGCCGCCAAAAATTTTTCCATTTCTCATTCTCCTTAAGAAAAAATAAAACCGAACTGAAAAAACAGTTCGGCAAAAGTACAAAAAGTAATAATACAAACTTTGTCCTTTTGCCTGAGAGATTAACGGTAAAACCGCCTTGCCCCTTCGGCATCTGATTTAACAGACTTCTCCAAAGTGCTATCTGTTCACAGTCGCTGAAAGCTTCTGCAAACTTCACATAGCTTATTCAGTTCCAAATAAGTATAACACAAAATTTGTAAATTTCAAGTCTTTTTTGAAATTTTTTGTTGACATATCAAAAAAATGGTAGTATTCTTTTATGTTGTAAAATATATATTATATAAAGGAGATACATATATGCTTAAATCTGAATACCTTAAAAAAGTATATGCCGGCGTTGAAGCTCGCAACCCCGGTGAAAAAGAATTCCATCAAACAGTTTATGAAGTTTTATCTTCGATTGAACCTGTTGTTGAATCTAACCCCGAATATGAAAAGTGGGGCATCATTGAAAGAATGGTTGAACCTGAAAGACAAATTATGTTCCGTGTTTCTTGGGTAGACGATAACGGCAACGTACACGTTAACCGTGGTTACCGCGTACAATTTAACTCTGCTATCGGTCCTTACAAGGGCGGTCTTCGTTTCCATCCTTCAGTAAACGCTAGCATTATTAAGTTCTTAGGCTTTGAACAAACCTTTAAGAACAGTCTTACCAGTCTTCCTATGGGCGGCGGTAAGGGCGGTAGCGACTTTGACCCCCGCGGCCGCAGTGACGGCGAAATTATGCGTTTCTGCCAAAGCTTTATGACCGAACTTTCAAAGCACATCGGTGCTGATACCGACGTTCCCGCCGGTGACCTTGGCGTAGGTGCTCGTGAAATTGGCTACCTCTATGGTCAATATAAGAGACTTCGCAACGAATTCACAGGCGTTCTTACCGGTAAGGGTCTTCCCTACGGCGGTTCACTTATTCGTCCTGAAGCAACAGGCTTTGGCGCTGTTTACTATGTAGACGAAATGCTTAAGTCATTCGGTGACACTATCGAAGGCAAAACCTTCGCAGTTTCAGGCTTCGGTAACGTTGCTTGGGGTACTGTTAAGAAGATTACCGAACTTGGCGGTAAGGTTGTTACCATTTCCGGTCCCGACGGTTATGTTTACGACGAAGACGGCATTAACACCGACGAAAAGATTGAATTTATGCTTTCAATGCGTTCTTCTGGTCACGACAAGGTTAAGGATTATGCTGACAAATTCGGCGTTCCTTACTTTGAAGGTCAAAAGCCTTGGGGCACAAAGGTTGACATCGTTATGCCTTGCGCTACCCAAAACGAAGTTGACGTTAAAGAAGCTGAACAAATTATTGCTAACGGCGTAAAATATTACGTAGAAGTTTCAAATATGCCTTCTACCAACGAAGCTATTGCACTTTTAAAGGCTAACGGCGTGATTGTTGCTCCCTCAAAGGCAGTAAATGCTGGCGGCGTTGCAGTTTCAGGTCTTGAAATGAGCCAGAACTCAATGCGTTACAGCTGGACTGCTGAAGAAGTTGACGCAAAGTTAAAGCAAATTATGAAGAACATCTACAGCGCTTCATTAAATGCTGCTGAAAGATACGGTATGCCCGGTGACTTAGTTGCAGGCGCAAACATTGCAGGCTTTGAAAAGGTTGCAAATGCTATGCTCGCACAAGGTGTTGCATACTAATTAGGAATTCGTAATGCGTAATTAACCCACCCAACGATTGTTGGGTGGTTTTTTTTTAATAATAAATAAGAAAGAATAAAGAATAAAAATCGTGTCGCTTCGCGACGGATATAAATTGGAAGTTTAGGGGCTGAATGATTGCACAAACCAATGCCTCCATCTGAGAGGGAGGTGGATTTTTGCAAAGCAAAAAGACGGAGGGAGAGAAAAAATACTGCAAATTTAATGTTTTTCTCTCCCTCAGTTTCGCTAACGCTCAACAGCTCCCTCGTCAGAGGGAGCCAAAGATATACCAATTAAACCGCCCGATAAACTATAATTTGAACCTTACATATATTCAACGGTGTTGGAAAATTCCAACGCCGTTGTTCTATTTTGGACAACCCAATCATATCATCTATTGAGGTGATTAAATTGATAACCAACGATACACTGTCGAAGGTGCTTTATGCTTTGCCGCCAAGAATTAAGGCCGCTTTATTCAACCTTTCTACCACCGTTCAGCAAAACGTGGCGGAAATTCGGCTTCGCAAAAACTTACCCCTTGCCCTTACAGTATGCGGCGAAACGGTGTTTTTAAAAACCGACGGACAAACCTGCTTTAAGCTAACCGACGGGCTTATATACGTAAGTGATGCCGAAATTTTAGAATGCTTTAATCTTTTATGTGACAATTCGGTTTTTGCCCACGAAAACGAACTTCGGGACGGCTTTATTATTATGAAAAACGGTTGTCGTGCCGGTGTGTGCGGGAAACTATATAATGGCAACATTATGCAGGATATTACATCCATAAACATAAGAATAAGCCGCGAAATTAAAGGCTGCGCAAACGAGCTTTTAAGCCATTACACAGGCGGCGGGCTTTTAATTGCAGGCCCGCCCGCAAGCGGTAAAACCACCCTGCTTCGTGATTTTATACGTCAGCTTTCAGACGGGCTTGGCGGCCGTATAAGCCGTGTTGCCGTAATTGATTCGCGCGGTGAAATTTCGGGCGGTGGTATGCTTGATTTAGGTCTTGCAACCGACGTTTTAGAAACCGAACAAAAAGCGCACGGGGTGGAAATTGCTTTAAGAACAATGTTTCCCGATATTATTGCCTTTGACGAAGTTGGGAATTTAGACGAGCTTAATGCCGTAAGCCAATGCTTTTCGGCAGGGGTTAAAATTGTTACCACAGCACATATTGAAAGCCTTTACGACCTTGAAAATCGCGAAATAACCCACCGACTTATAAAAAGCGGAGCCATTGACCAAATCGCCGTTTCGCCCAAAATTACGGGTGGTAAAATCACTATAATAACCCCCAAAGAGCTTTATGCCAAGGCTGTTGTTTAAATTTTTAGGTCTTATTTGTTTGCTTTTGTGCTGCACCGCCTTTGGCTTTTTAAAGGCAAATAGTCTTAAATGCCGACTTGATGCTTTGCAAAAAATTAAAAACGGGCTTTTAAGTCTTAAAGAACGGTTACGCCTTCACAGCGGTGACAAAGAACGGCTTATTAACACTTGTTTTCCAAACATTAATAAGCTGATGCAAAGTCTAAATGAGGATGACAAAAGGCTGTGGAATGAATTTTTTAGTCAGCTGGGCAGTAGCGACACCCAAAACGAATATGAACGTTGCCTTGCCTTTATTACCCTTTTTGATAACAAAATAACAGCCCTTGCGGGTGACGTGGGCGAACAGCAACGTCTTTACAAAAGCCTTGGCTTTTTTAGTGGAGTTTTTCTTTGCATTTTCTTTATATAGGTGAATTTTATGGATGTTGATTTTATTTTTAAAATTGCCGCTATCGGCATAATTGTTACTGTTTTAAATCAGGTGCTTATACGGTCTGGGCGAGAGGAGCAAGCAATGCTTACCACCCTTGCGGGTCTTGTTGTGGTGCTTTTAATGGTGGTTAACGCCGTTGCCGAGCTTTTTACCACCGTGAAGGATCTATTTGGGCTTTAAAATGGAAATTTTCAAAATACTTATTGCACTAATTATTGCAGCGGTGTTCGGTGTTCTTTTGCGGCAATACCGCCCCGATATTTCACTTTTACTTATAACCATAACCGCAGTTATTGCCCTTTTAATTATTTTAACAGCGCTAACCAAACCGTTTGACACCATTATACAAAAGCTTGAAACCCACGGGATTGAGCTATCATACTTTAAAATTGCCCTTAAAGCCTTGGGTATTGGTTACGTTACAAGCCTTGCGGCCGATATTTGCAGGGATGCGGGACAAACCACCCTTGCCTCTCTTTCGGAAATTGTGGGTAAATGCGGTATTTTTATACTATCCCTTCCTCTTATTTTTAATATTATTGATTTAGCTTTAGGATTTATAAAATAATGAAAAAGATTATTTTAACCGCCATTTTTTTGTTGCTATTTATTATACCCGTTTCGGCAGAAGAATCCGACCTTTATAAAGAGCAGTATAACGCTTCGGGCATTGACGAAATTAAAGACCAAGTACCCGACAGCGCAAAGGATTTTTTAAACGATTTTTCAATTGACCTTACCGACACAAACTGGGTAAACAACCTAAACGGTGAAAGCGCAATAAAGCATATTATAAGCTTTATTAAAAGCGGCGCCAAAGCCCCAATTAAAACCTTTGGGGTTATTTTAGCGCTTATAATTTTAAGCACCATAATTACAAATGCCACAAGAGACAATATGTACGACACCATAAGCTTTGCAACCGTTTTAGCAGTTGCAACCGCCTTGCTAAGCCCAATATACACACTTATAACCGCCGCCGTTGACGCCCTTTACGGTTGTGCCACATTTATGACGGCATTTATACCTATTTTTGCGGGCATAATTATAGCAAGCGGCAAGCCCTTAACCTCGGCTTCGATGAGTGGTGTTTTACTGCTTTCGGCAAATTTTGTTGCCTTTATTGCCAACAGCGCTGTTATACCACTAATGAGCGGGCATTTATCCTTAAGTGTTGCGGCATCGGTATCGCCACTTTTACAAAACACAAACCTGGCGGCCACGGTTAAAAAGCTATCCCTTTGGGTAATGGGGTTTATTTCAACAACCTTTATTGGCATTTTAAGCATACAAACCGCTGTGAATTCGTCAGCCGACAGTCTTACCCTTCGCACCGCAAAATTTATCGTCGGCTCAACCGTGCCGGTAGCGGGCGGTGTTTTGTCCGAAGCGCTTTCCACCGTTACGGCTTCCCTAACACTTTTAAAATCAAGCGTTGGTATTTGGGGTGTGCTTATTTGTGCAGTTGCCTTTTTACCTATTATAGTCGAGCTTTTAATTTGGCGGTTTGGGTTGTGGGTGCTTTCCTTTTTTTGCGACACATTAAGCCTTCCTAAAATTTCGGCACTACTTAAAAGTGTTGATTCGGTTTTATCAGTTTTGGTGGGAATTGTACTGCTTTCAGCAGCTTTATTTACAATTTCGCTTACAGTTGTTATTATGGGCGGTAAAAGTGTATGACCCGTTTAAGTGATTTTTTTATTACCTTTTGTGTATCGGCTATTTTTATTGGCGCTTTAACCATTATTTGCCCCAGTGGTCAAATTTCAAAATCGGTTAAATATATTTTAAGCCTTGTTTTTACGCTATTAATAATATCCTCTGCAATAAGGCTTGATTTTGATTTAAACGTTACCCCCGCCACCGATACAATAAATTCTCACGCCGAAGTCCTTGATACCAAATCGGCCGAATACGTTTACAGCCAATGCTTAACTGCCGCACAGCTTGAATTTTCAAAAATTTCGGTTTTGACTAATAAAACCAATGATAACCGCATAGTTATTAGTAAGGTTTTAATTTATTCAAAAGAAGAAAAAAGCAAAATTTTATCCGCCCTGTCGGTAGTAGCGCAAAATTTCGAGGTTGAAGTTATAAATGAATGAACTAATTAGAAAATATTTAGAAAAGCTTAAAAACCCACGTGTTTTAATTATAATTGGTGTAATAGGCATTGCGCTTATTTTTCTTTCTTCCTTTATTGAAACCACACCAAAAGCCAAAGCCGTATCTGATGATTTTTCGGCCGAGGAATATAAAGAAAGCCTTGAAAAAGATATTGCAAAGCTTGTAAAAAGCATTTCGGGAAGTCGCAAGGTTACGGTGGTTGTAACCCTTGAAAGCGGAATTAACTACCAATATGCCGACAATCTTGAAGAATCAAACGACACCAAAAACGACAGCCAAAACACCGCCGAAAAAAGCGAAATTAAGCAAAACTACATAACCGTTAAAAATGCCGACGGAAGCGAAACGGCTATTTTAATTTCAAAGCAAATGCCTGAAATTAGGGGCGTTGCCATTGTGTGTGAGGGTGGCGACAATGCCGCCCTAAACCAAAAAATTCAAAACGCCGTTATGTCGGCTTTGAATATAACAAGTAAACGAGTATATATAGCAGGAGGAAACTAAAATGAAAAAAGGTAAGGTTTTTACTAAAGGTCAGGTTGTGGTAGGAGTTATGGTAATTGCCCTTGCGGGTGCAATTTGGCTTAATACAAAATATTTGCCCACAAGCACAAAATATTTGGGCGAGTCAACCTATGTTGATAATCAAACCGAAGGTGACGCCGTACAAACGGGCACCACCGCCGCCGATTACTTTACTACCGCTAAAGCCGACCGTGAAAAAGTACGCGCGGAAGCTTTAGAAGAGGTAGAAGAAATTTTAAAAAGCAGTAAATTAAGCGAAAGTGAAAAAAAGAACACACTGTCAAACCTTGAAAAAATTACCAAAAACACCACAAATGAAGTTAATATCGAAAACCTATTAAAAGCCAAAGGGTTTAAACAGGCGCTAGCCGTTATTAGCGACGATGAAATTAACGTTATTGTTAAAAGCGATGGCCTTACCACCGCAAACACCCTTCAAATACAGGACATTGTAACCAATCAAACCAATATTTCGCTTTCCAAAATTAAAATTATTCCAATTAAGTAAAAATTGTGTTGTGTTATGAAAAATTTGTGTTATAATAGGTATAAAGGCAAGGTGTTTATTGCCAACTCATTTGATAAGAAGTTTTATACGGAGGTTACACAAATGGCAGATAATGCAACAAAACTTTCAATAAATACAGAAGTACTTAGAAAAATGGCTGAACTTGCTACACTTGAAATTGAAGGCGTAGCTTCTATTGCTAAAAAGAATTATGACCTTAAGGACGCTGTTAAGGCTAAAGGCCCCATGCAAGGCATTAAAATTGAAAGCGTAAACGGCGCACTCCATATTGGCATTTTTATTACCGTTAAAAATGACGCTAAGGTTAAAGATGTTGCCGCAAAGGTACAGGAAAACGTTAAGGACAAAATTCAAACTATGACTAACACCGCTGTTACACGTGTTAACGTTGTTGTTGCTGATATCGCCTTTGAAAAGGCAAGCCTTGACAAAGAATAATTTAATGAAATTAAAAACGCTACACTTTTTAAGTGTAGCGTTTTTTGTTTTATGATTTTGCGCGGCGTTTTTTCCAAACTGATGGTGAAAACAAAATAAGCATTGGGAAAATTTCAAGTCGGCCAAGCAGCATTACAAAAGACAAAACCACTTTTGCGAAATATGAATAGCAATCATAATTACCCATTGGACCTGCCGTTTCGAATGAAGGACCAATATTATTAAAGCAAGCCGTAACCGATGCAAAATTCATTTGAAATGAAAAAGGTTCAAACAAAATTATAACGAATATTACAAAAAAACATAAAACATAAACAGCAAGATAATTTGTAACACCTAAAATTGTTGCATTATCAATAGTTTTGCCTTCAAACCTTATAGCTGTAACCGAACGGGAATGTATCATTTGCTTTACCGATGCAACCGAATTTTTAAACAATAATACAACACGACTAACCTTTATACCACCCGCGGTAGAGCCAGCGCAACCGCCAATAAACATTAGTATAATAAGTATACCCTTTGACAGCGACGGCCATAAATTAAAGTCGGTCGTTGCAAAGCCTGTGGTAGTAATTATTGACGACACCTGAAAAAATGAATGACGAATAGTTTCGCCCACATTATTATAAATGTTATAGGTGCTGTAACCGATTATACCTGTTGCGGTTAAAATAATTATAATATAAGTCCAAAGCTCTTCGCTTTTAATTGCATTGACGATTTTTTTGGTAATAAACAAATAGTAAATATTAAAATTTATACCAAAAATCATCATAAATATTGCAATTACCCATTGCTGATATGGGGTATAGCTTGCTAGACCGTCGCCCCTAATTGCAAAGCCACCCGTACCTGCTGTACCGAATGACAACACAAGAGAATCAAACAATTCCATACCGCCACAAAGCAACAAAACAATTTCAACAAGTGTTAAAGCAATATAAATTAAATATAAAATTTTTGCAGTGCTTTTAATTTTGGGCACCAACTTACCCACAACAGGACCCGGCACTTCAGCACGCATTATGTGCATTGTGCGACCGCTTTCGGTAGGTAAAATTGCCATAACAAAAACAATAACACCCATACCGCCAACCCAGTGTGTAAAGCTGCGCCAAAAAAGCATGCATTTATCCAACGCTTCAACGTTTGGCAAAATTGAAGCACCCGTTGTTGTAAAGCCGCTTACGGTTTCAAAAAAAGCATTAATATAATTTGGTATTTGCCCGCTTAAGAAGAAGGGTAATGCACCGACCGCTGAAATAAATATCCAAGAAAGTGACACTATAATAAACCCTTCCTTAGCAAAAAAGGTTTTGTCCTTGGTTTTACTGCATAAGGTCATTAAAAAGCCCAAAAAAGCGGCAATAGCGGCAGTTACAACAAACCAAATTGTACTTGCTTCACGATAAATTAAGCCACACAAAATAGGCAAGCTTAAAAGCCCTGCTTTAACAAGCATAATCTTGCCGAGCATATAAAATATCATTTTACGGTTCATAGGCTATCACCTTGCAATGTCGGAAAGGTCGTTAATGCGGTGGTTAGCTGCAAAAACAATAACCTTGTCCCCTGCTGTTATCATATCAGCACCAGTTGGTATAATAACCTTACGGTCACGCACAATACCCGCAATAAGAATGTTCGATTTTAATTTTAAATCCTTAAAGGGAATATCCAGTATATCCAAACCGGCTTTAGCAATAAATTCAAGTGCTTCAACCTTATCGTCCATAAGCCTATAAAGTGTTTCCACACTGCTGCCCTGTGAATTTTCAAGCGCACGTGCATATCTTACAATCGTATTAGATATAGTTTTGCGAGGTGAAACAACGGTATCAAGTCCCCAATGCTCTGCCAAAGGGATAAGCTCCTGTCTGTTAATTTTCGCAACAACCTTTGGCACCTTTTGTGAAGATGCGTAAGAAGAAATCAATATATTAAGCTCGTCAAGACCTGTAAGCGCAATTACCGCATCAACAGAGGCAAGACCTTCTTCGGTTAAAACCTCCTGCGAGGAGCCGTCACCGCAAACTATTAAAGCCTTTGGCAAATCTTCGGTTAATTCCTGACATTTTTGACGGTCCTTTTCAACCACCGTTACGGAATTGCCAACCGAACAAAGCTGCTTTGCAAGGTATACCGCAGTTTTACTACCGCCTAAAATCATAACCTTTTTTGCCGAGGCTTGCTTCATACCAAGCTCGTTAAAAAGTCGTACAATTTCAGACGGGGAAGCCGTCACACCGATTTTATCGCCCGATTTAAGCTCAAAGCTACCGGCAGGGATATATGCTTCTTCCCCACGCTGTACAGCGCAAATAAGGAATTTTGCTTTGAATTTATTGCGAAGCTCGTAAATTTTTAGACCATCTAAAACCGAATCTTCCCTAATTTTAAATTCAACAACTTCAAAATTTCGTACCGAAAAGTTTTCAATTTTTGCGGCAGAAGGCAACTTTAAAACGTTAAAAAGCTCTTGCGAAGCCATAAGCTCGGGATTTATAATAAGTGAAATGTCAAGCTTTGACTTCATAAAGCTTAGGCTTTTATCGTTGTATTCAGGGTTTCTTACACGGGCAACGGTATTTTCAACCCCTAATTTTTTTGCAAAAAAGCAGGTTAGCATATTAATTTCGTCAGAAGCGGTTGTAGAAATAAGCAAATCATAGCTGCCGGCGTTTGTCTCTAACAAAACGTCGCTATCGGCACCGTTACCGCAAACGCCAATAACGTCATATATATTTGTTAATTTTTCAATTACTTGGGGGTTAGTATCAATAGCGGTAACGTCGTGACCTTCGCTAACTAAGCTTGCAAGAATTGTAGTGCCAATTTTACCGCAGCCGTTTACAATAATTTTCATACCGTTCTCCCTTTAAAATTAAACTATAAAGTTATTTTAACATTTTTTTGGCAATAATACAATATCTTTTTATTTTGTTGAATTTGGTGCAATTTTATAGTATAATAATTTTATTAGCTTTTGGAGGTGGTATTATAAAACGCAAAGGAATAAACCATTTGCAAATTATTGCGCTTGGCTATTTATGTATCGTTTTTGTAGGTACTATTCTTTTAATGTTACCAATTTCAACTAAAAGCGGTGAATCCCCCACCCTTTTAACCGCCGCCTTTACTTCGGTTTCGGCTTCCTGTGTTACGGGACTTGTGGCGCAAAACACCGCTACCTATTGGTCGTTATTTGGGCAAATAGTTATTTTAACCCTTATACAGCTTGGCGGTTTAGGTTATATGACAATTGCCACCTTCTTCTACCGTTTAGTAATTCGAAAGCGTGGGCTTCGTGAAAAAGTTATTATGGCTGAAACCATTAATACCACCCGTCTTAATAATTTTTCAAGCCTTATAAAAAAAATTATATTCGGCACCCTTTTGTTTGAAGGTATTGGCGCTGCACTTTTATCTATAAGCTTTATTAAGTATTTTGGCGTGGCGAAAGGTATTTATTTTGCGGTTTTCCATTCAATTTCTGCTTTTTGTAATGCAGGCTTTGACCTTTTGGGCGAAAACACACCATTCGTTTCACTTATGGATTTCAGCAACGATTATATTGTGCTTTTAACAATATCCGCCTTAATTATAATCGGTAGTCTTGGTTTTTTGGTGTGGGACGATATATCTGTAAAACACCTAAGCTTTAAAAAGCTTAATTTACACAGCAAAATTGTGCTTACCGTTTCGGGCATGCTTTTACTTGCGGGCTTTGCGCTTTTCTTTATTTTTGAATATAACAATCTTTTAAAGGACATGCCCCTTTCTCAAAAGCTTTTAAATGCATTTTTTGCATCAGTTACACCCCGTACAGCAGGCTTTAACAGTATTGATATGGCAACCCTTTCACAGTCGTCGGTATTGCTTACGCTTTTCCTTATGTTTATCGGTGGCAGCTCTGGCTCGACTGCGGGCGGCGTTAAAACCACGTCGGTATTTGTGGTTATTGCTTACGCCTTTTCAACCATTCGCGGCAATGAAGAGGTTGCAGTTTTTGGCAAAACAATTAAAACCGAATTTCTTAAAAAAGCAATTTTAATTATTACAATTAATTTAACACTTATAATTTTTACAACCCTTATTATTTGCGGTGTTGATAACGTTTCAATGTCTGACGCTTTGCTTGAAACCGTTTCGGCCATGAGCACCGTTGGTTTAACAGCAGGTATCACTACCTCGCTTTCGTCCGTTTCCAAAATTGCGCTTATGTTCTTAATGTTTTGCGGTAGAGTTGGCAGTGTTTCGTTTGCAAGTGCACTATTTGAAAAACGTGTTAATCCGCCTATTTCCTACCCTGCGGAATCTATAACAGTTGGCTAAAGGAGAATATTATGAAATCATTTTTAATTATTGGTATGGGCTCGCTTGGTCATCACCTGGTTACCGAGCTTGACAAGCAAAGCTGTGAAATTATGGCAACCGACATAAACGAAGCCAAGCTTGACGGCTTAAAGGCCACCTTCAAAAACGTTGTCTCAACCCCCGTTTGCGACTGCACAAACCGTGCCGTTTTAGAAGGTCTTGGGGTTGAGGATTTTGACGTTTGCTTTGTTTGTATTGAAGATTACTTCCAAGCCTGTCTTGAAATTACCGATTTGCTTAAAGAGCTTGGCGCAAAAAAGGTTTACAGCACTGCCAACCGTGATATTGAAGAAAAATTCTTACTCAGAAGCGGGGCTGACCGCATTATATACCCCGAACGTGACATTTGCCGCAAAATTTCGGGTGTTGAATGTTCACAAAACGTCTTTAATTATATAAACCTTGCCGACGATTATTCAATTTTTGAAATTTCAGCCCCTAAAAAATGGCATGGTAAAAACGTTATTGAGCTTGATATTCGCAATAAATATAACGTAAATATCATAGCTTACAAAAATAATGATAAAATTGTACCCTTTAACTCAAATTATATTTTCAATGAAAACGAACACCTTTTGGTGCTTGGCTCTAACGAGGATTTAAAAAAGCTTACAAAATAAACAGCAAAAAGCCTTCCCGTGTGGGAAGGCTTTTAATTTTAATCAAAAAAATCTTTAATTTTATCCATAAAGCTTTTTTGGGTTTTATAGTTTTTGTCACTTTGTGTGGTTTGGAAATTCTTTAAAATTTCCTTTTGCTCACGTGATAAGTTCTTGGGAATTTCAACCACAATTTTAACGTATTGGTCACCCTTGCCCGAATAGTTAAGGCGTTGTATTCCCTTACCCTTAAGCTTAAATTCATCGCCCGGCTGTGTGCCTTCGTGAATGGTAAATTTCACCTTGCCGTCAAGTGTGGGTACGGTTATATCAGCACCAAGCGCCGCTTCGGTAAAGGTAATAGGTATTTCACAAAATACGTCGTAACCGCTTCTTTGGAAAATGGGGTGTGGGCGCACGTTAACGTTAATGCGCAAATCGCCCGAAGGCCCGCCGTTAACACCACTGTCACCCTTGCCACGAAGGTTTATTACCTGACCGTCGTCAATACCTGCAGGGATTTCAACCTTTTCTTCAACAGTATGGCGAATTCTGCCCTTGCCGTTACAGCGTGTACATGGGTTTTCAATAACCTTACCGCTACCGTGACAATGGTTACAAACCGTTTGGGTTTGGAACACACCAAAGGGTGTGCGCTGTGCTGAAGTAACCTGACCGCTGCCGTGACAAACAGGACAGGTTTTAGAGGTTGTACCCTTTTGCGCACCGCTGCCGCCACATTCGTCACAGGTGTCAATTTTAGTTACCTTAACGGTTTTGGTGCAGCCCTTTGCCGCTTCTTCAAAAGAAATATTAACAGCGGCAGATGCATCGTTACCACGTCTTGGCGCATTGGGGTTTGAACGACGGCCACCGCCGCCAAAGCCACCACCGAAGAAGGAGCCGAAAATGTCACCCAAATCGCCAAAGTCACCAAAATCACCGCTAAAGCCGCCACCACCGTAGCCACCGCCTGCTCCAAAGTTGGGGTCAACGCCTGCGTGACCGAATTGGTCATAACGTGAACGCTTTTCCTTGTCGGAAAGCACCTCGTACGCTTCGTTTACCTCTTTAAAAGACTTTTCGGCCTGTGCGTCACCTGGGTTTAAGTCGGGGTGATATTTCTTAGCCGCTTTTCTATATGCTTTTTTTAGCTCGTCTTCGGTTGCCGAACGGTCAACACCCAAGACCTCATAATAATCTCGTTTATTATCAGCCAAAATAATTCTCCTAATATATACGTATGTATGGACGGGATATTTCACCCGTCCTTACATTTAATTACTTGTTATCGTCAACGTCAGTATAATCAGCTTCGTAAACGTTGTCAGCACCCGGCTGACCGTTTGCCTGACCCTGTGCAGCCTGTTGCTGTTCAGCAGCAGCCTTGTAAAGCTTTTCACTTACTGCAAAAAGTTCCTTTTGAAGTTCTTCCTGCTTTGCTTTAATACGGTCAATATCTTCACCCTTAACAGCTTCCTTTAAAGCTTCCTTAGCGGTGTTAATCTTGTTCTTTTCGTCTTCGGTAATCTTATCGCCAAGGTCGGTAAGGGTCTTTTCGGTTGTGTAAATCATTTGGTCAGCATTGTTGCGAACGTCAACAGCTTCGCGACGCTTTTTGTCTTCAGCTGCATATTCTTCAGCTTCCTTAACTGCCTTGTCAATATCGTCCTTAGACATATTGGTGTTAGAGGTAATGGTAATATTGTTTTCCTTACCTGTGCCAAGGTCCTTAGCTGAAACGTGAACGATACCGTTAGCGTCGATGTCAAAGGTTACTTCGATTTGAGGAACACCACGGGGAGCTGATGCAATACCGTCGAGGTGGAATACACCAAGGGTCTTGTTGTCACGTGCAAATTCACGTTCACCCTGAAGCACGTGTACTTCAACAGAGGTTTGACCGTCAGCCGCAGTTGAGAAGATTTGGCTCTTCTTAGCGGGGATGGTTGTGTTACGGTCGATAACCTTTGTAGAGATACCACCCATGGTTTCAATACCAAGTGAAAGGGGTGTAACGTCCAAAAGGAGAAGACCCTTAACGTCGCCGCCAAGTACACCCGCTTGAAGTGCTGCGCCAAGTGCTACACATTCATCGGGGTTAATACCCTTAAAGGGCTCTTTGCCCATAAAGTTTTTAACTGCTTCTTGAACAGCGGGAATTCTTGAAGAGCCACCAACCATTAATACCTTGTTAATTTCGCCCTTCTGAAGACCTGAGTCAGCAATTGCTTGACGAACAGGCGCCATTGTAGCTTCAACCAAATCAGCGGTAAGCTCGTTGACCTTACCACGAGTCAAGGTTGTTTCAAAGTGCTTAGGACCGGTTGAGTCAGCAGTAATAAAGGGAAGATTAATGTCGGTAGAGGTCATACCTGAAAGGTCGATTTTAGCCTTTTCAGCAGCTTCCTTTACACGTTGCATAGCCATTTTGTCGTTTGAAAGGTCAATACCCTGTTCTGCCTTAAAGGTAGAAACGATGTAATCCATAACACGCTTGTCGAAGTCGTCACCGCCGAGCTTGTTGTTACCGGCAGTTGCCAAAACTTCTTGAACACCGTCTCCCATTTCGATAATTGAAACGTTGAAGGTGCCGCCGCCAAGGTCATAAACCATAACCTTTTGGTCGTCCTCCTTATCAATACTATATGCAAGTGCTGCTGCAGTAGGTTCGTTAATAATTCTCTTTACTTCAAGACCTGCAATTTTACCTGCGTCCTTGGTTGCTTGACGTTGAGCGTCGGTAAAGTAAGCAGGAACGGTAATAACTGCTTCGCTTACTGTTTGGCCAAGATAGCTTTCAGCATCGGCCTTTAACTTTTGAAGAATAATTGCCGAAATTTCTTGTGGGGTGTAGTTCTTGCCGTCGATACCAACGGTGTTTGAAGTACCCATATCACGTTTAATAGAGCTGATAGTTCTGTCGGGGTTGGTGATAGCCTGACGCTTTGCAACCTGACCTACCATTCTTTCGCCTGTTTTTGAAAATGCAACAACAGAAGGTGTAGTTCTACCGCCTTCAGCGTTTGCAATTACAACTGCTTCGCCGCCTTCCATAACAGCAACGCAAGAGTTTGTTGTACCTAAGTCAATACCAATAATTTTACCCATAATAAATTACTCCTTTAAATATATAAATGTTTTAATTTGCTACTTGTACCATTGCAGGTCTTATAACGGTTGAGCCAATTTTATAGCCCTTTTGTAAAACCTGTGTAACGGTGTTTTCAGAGACCGATTCGTCTTCAATATGCATTACAGCCTCGTGAAGCTCGGGGTTAAAGGTGTCGCCAACCTTTGCAATTTCTTCTATACCCAAATTGCCGGCGGTGGCTTCAAACTGCTTAACAATCATTTCAATGCCCTTGACATAATCCTCACTGCCCTTTTCAGCAAGTGCGGCACGGTCAATATTGTCAAGTATCGGTAAAAGCTGCTTTATAAGCCCTGCCTTTGCAAATTCGGCAACGGTAAGCTTTTCACGTTCGGTGCGCTTTTTAAAATTATCAAATTCAGCGGCGGTGCGAAGCAATAAATCGTTTTTTGCATCTAGCTCGGCCTTTAAATTTTCAATTTCAATATCCTTTTTATTTTTCTTTTTTTCGGTTTTTATGTTTTCCTTATTTTCTTCCACAAAATCAATCCTCCATATCTTTTTCTGCCTCTGAAATAAGGTTATTTATTTTTTTAGCTATATATTCAATACTTGGAATTATTCGCTCGTAGGAGATTCGTTTAGGTCCCAAAACGGCAATATATCCACGGTATTTGTTATTTGAATTAAAGCTTGCGGCAATTAAGGTGTCGTTTGAAAGCTCGTTATAACCGCTTTCACTGCCGAAAATTACGCCCGAGCCAACCTCTTCAAACATTGAAATTATTGGATCACGCCGTTCAATTAGCGATATTATTCGGTGTGCCGCAGCTTCATTTGAAGAAATGTCATAAAGTCTTGGCATACCACTTAAATCAAGTGAAACACTGTCAATTTCGCTAACCGTGTCAAACACGGCGGTCAAAAGCGGCATTAGGCTGAATGCGTCAATACCCGCATTTGCAATAACACTTTGCATATAACCAAGGGTTAGTTCCGAAATTGGTCGGCGTTTGATTTTTTTATCAATTATGTCGCCAAATCTTTCTAAATTTTCGGGGGTTAGGTCACCCGTTATTCTAACAATGCGGTTACGTGTACGCCCGTCGTTTGTAATTACCAAAAGCATTAGCGAGCTTCGGCTCACCCTTAAAAGCTCTACCCGTTTAACCGTTGCTTCGCTGTTTGTCATAAGACAGCTAATAACGGGGTAACCCGTCATATCCGAAAGTATTTTACCCACTGCGGCAGGAATTTTTTCAGGTATTTCGGAAATATTTTCTAAAGCATTATCAATAAAAGTCTTATCACTTTCGTTAATTTCGCCCGTAGACATAAGCTTTTTAACGTAAAACTGAAAGCCGCGGCTTGTGGGAATTCGACCTGCCGAGGTGTGCGGTTGCTCCAAAAGACCTAATTCGCACAGCTCGCTCATTTCATTCCGAAGTGTTGCAGAAGACGGAGCATTTTCGATAAGCTCGGTCAAAATTTTAGAACCTATCGGTTCGCCGGTTTCAATATATGCCTTAACAATTGCCTTTAAAACCGCTTGTTTACGTGGGGTAAGTTCCAAAATTTTCACTCCCTTCACTTTTTAGCACTCTACCCTGTCGAGTGCTAACAACCTTATTATACCCTTAATTTTCCATTTGTCAATAGTTTTTGCAAAAGTTTTTTGACTTTCTCTGACCTTTTAACAATTTGTTCACAAATCAATATGGTTGTATTATTTTTATATTCGTGATATACTTTATATAGCATACCCCATTTAATATTAAAGGAAGTGTTTTTATGAAGCGTTTACTTTGTGTACTTTTCGCAGTTTCGTTGTTGCTTACAGGGTGCAACGATGCCACAAACAGCAATGCCCCATCAAATACCGACTCTGAAAACCACAGCACATATTATGTTGACCGTGTAAGTGTTGATAAAATGGCATATTATTTTAACGACGTTTGCTTCAGCAGTGAATATGATGTACACGCCAAACAAACCGTTGTTAAATGGCAAGACCCCATTATGCTTTACATTGACGGCGTTGCCACTATGACTGATTACGAGGTTTTGAACGATTTTCTTGACTTTTTAAACAACATTGATGGCTTTCCGGGAATAATGCAAATTCACGATAAAACACAGGCAAATTTGGTTATTCATTTTTTGGGACTTGCCCAGTTCAGAAATGAAGTGCCCGTACAAGACGCCATTGGTTACGCATCCTATAATTACAATAATGCAACAAGCACTATAACCGACGGTGATGTCTTCATCCTTACCGACACCAACCAAAACGAACGTAGCTCTGTCATTTTAGAAGAAGTATATCAAATACTTGGTCCCACAAAGGACACACTGGTTAGAAAAGACAGTATCATTTACCAACGAGGAAACGTCGAAAAGCTTTCCGACGTGGATAAAAGTATTATGCGCCTTTTATACTGCGAACGCATTACCCCGGGTATGACAATGGCACAAAGCGAAGAGGTTATCAGAGAGATTTATTATTGATAAATTGAGGTTTATCGCTCGGTTGGATTGATACATCATTGGCTCCCTCTGACGAGGTTAGTGAAACGGGCGAGGCGGTAGTGAATAACAGTCCGGTGGACTGTTAGAGCCGCAGAGGGACCGAGCACCGCAGTGCGAGAGCTGGCACG
>JAZKZS010000031.1:0-19273 GCA_045612765.1 Acutalibacteraceae bacterium | reverse complement strand
AAAAAATCCCTGAGATTGCATTACACAATCTCAGGAACGAAATTATTTCGCGGTACCACCCTGATTACCGTTTTTTTACAAAACGGTCACTCATTAAGACTCCAACAAGTCCTTTGCCTTGGTAACGGGGCATGCCGTAGCAACTTACTGTTATTTCGGTTGCTCTGCTCGGGAACGAGACTTGTTTTTTGTTACCGTACCGCACTTGCACCAAAACGGCGGCTCTCTTAACGGACCCTAAAAAGCAATAATTCCGTCAACGCATTTACAATATTTTAAGTGATTATACCACCTTAAAACCGCTTTGTCAAGCGTTTTTGACAATAAAATTCTTTAAAAAATTATTTTATTTCTTCTTTTAATTTTTGAAGCTTTTCAATGCAGTTCACACACACGCTATAGCCGTAAAAATTAACCGTTTCCTCTAATTTATTACAAAAGAAGCAGGTCGGTCGATATTTACGCAAAACGATGTTGTCACCTTCCATAAAAACTTCAAGGCTGTCATCTTCATTTTTTATGTTTAATTGGTCGCGAATTTCCTTAGGGATTACAACACGTCCCATTTTATCAACGTCACGAATTATGCCCTTCATTTTTGATTTAAGCACCTCTATATTCGAATTTTACAGCAAATATTATAACATTATTGACAAAAAATGTCAATGCCTACCATTTTATAGGTGTCAGCCCATTCGAAATTAAAATTTCATTTGCTGCTGAAAAATGCTTGCAGCCAAAAAATCCCCTATAAGCCGAAAGTGGACTTGGATGCACTGTTATAAGCTTTTTATGTATAGGGTTTGTGATTATTTTAGCCTTCTGTTCAGCCGGCTTTCCCCACAGCAAAAACACTACCGGAGTTTCTTTTTTATTAAGTTCGGCAATTATGCGGTCGGTAAAGATTTCCCAGCCTTTATCCTTATGGCTTTGGGGTTGCCCCTCACGAACAGTAAGCACGTTATTAAGCATTAAAATGCCCTGCTTTGCCCAATGTGTTAAATCACCGTTTGGGGTGAATTCACGTCCAACGTCGCTTTCAAGCTCTTTAAAAATATTAACAAGTGATGGTGGCAATTTAACCCCCTGCCTTACCGAAAAGCAAAGCCCGTGTGCCTGACCGTAACCATGATATGGGTCTTGGCCGATTATTACTACCTTGGTATCCTCAAAGGAGGTATATTTTAACGCGTTAAAAACATCACGCTTTGGGGGATAAACAGTATGCTTGTCGTAATCTTCGTGCAAAAAAGCAAAAAGCCCCTGTAAATAGGGCTTTTGCCATTCATCTTTTAAAATTCCGTCCCAATCGTTATGTAAGATCATTGTTTTTTCACCATTCTTGAACATATAAAAATTGCTATTTGCACAGGAATACCAACTAAAAGAATTTTCCAAATATTAAAGGTTAAAAACTGCAAAGTAAAGCATAATAAAACTGACCAAATAAGTAATGATATAAGCCAAAAAATGCCCTTTTGCTTGTGCCAAATACAGTCAAAAATAAGTGCAACCGTAAAGGAAGCGGGCACCGCCCACGCAAACACCATCCACTGACTTGTGTGGCTGATAATGTCAAACAAAACAAAAAGCACAAATGCGACAAACCAAACCGATACAACCGCAAGATTGGTTATATTAAGGTAAATTCGTTTACGGTCATCATTTTTAATGGGTTGTGGGTCAACCGTTTCGTCACCTATTATAAAATCAAGACTTACACCGTAAAGCTTGCTTATGTTATAAAAAACTTCAACAGGCGGTAAGGATTCTCCCTTTTCCCACTTAGAAATTGCCTTGTCGGAATAATTAAGTTTTTCTGCAAGCTCGGCTTGGGTAAGCTTATTTCTTTTGCGTAAATATAAAAGTTTTTTACCAATTACTAGATTTAAATTTTCCATAAGTTTATTATACCACTTAAAAATAATTTAGTCAACAATATGCAATATTAAGTAGGAAGGGATGATATAATGAGAATTATTCAATGTGCTGAAAATTGTCGTTTTCAAAGTGACGGATACTGCAGTTTAGAAAGCTGCTGTAACGTAAATACACCCGAACACGACTGCCCCTATTATATTGCAAAATTACCCCAAGGCAGCGATGGCTTGCTTGAGATTGCTGACACCGATAAGCTGCATGCCGACAGGACATTCGGGAATTTGCTTTAAACACGCCTTTGGCAGAATACACCTTGTAAAGCCCAAGCGTGCCGCTTCATTAACACGAAAAACCGCACGTGAAACCGAACGCACCTCGCCCGATAAACCAATTTCGCCAAATGCAACGGTTTTTTCGTCAATAGGTATATCACGAATACCGGACACTAGGGATAGTGCTACCGCTAAATCGGCCGCGGGCTCATCAATATGCATACCGCCTACAATATTTAAATATACATCCAAATTGGAATAGTAAAGCCCCATGCGCTTTTCTAAAACTGCCAAAATAAGACTTAAACGGTTATAATCTAAGCCGGTTGAAGCGCGGCGAGGATTACCAAAGCCTGTGGTTGTTACAAGTGCCTGTACTTCAGATAAAATTGGGCGTGTGCCTTCAATAACACAGGTTATACAGGTGCCCGAAACATTTGCCATTCGGCCCGAAAGCAGCCTGGCAGAAGGGTTTTCAACCTCGCGAAGTCCATTGTCGGCCATTTCAAAAACGCCAATTTCATTAGTAGAGCCAAAACGGTTTTTTATAGCACGTAAAATGCGGTAGGATTGGTTACGTTCACCCTCAAAATAAAGCACGGTATCAACAATATGCTCCATAACCTTTGGGCCCGCAATGTCGCCGCCCTTATTAACGTGTCCTACAATAAAGACGGGTATTTCAAGGGTTTTGCCAATCCGCAAAAACATATTTGTACATTCACGTACCTGCACAATACTGCCCGCCGAGGATGAAATTTCGCCAATTGTCATAGTTTGAATTGAATCTATCATAACAATATCGGGCTTTTCGCAATTTATATATTCGCAAATTGTCTGCGCATCGGTCGAGGTCATTATTTTAACGTTGCCACCGCTTATACCCAGTCTTTCGGCACGTAATTTAATTTGTGTTGCCGATTCTTCACCTGATACGTAAAGCACCTGCATTTTGTCCTGCAAAGCACGGCACATTTGTAATAATATGGTAGATTTACCTATACCAGGGTCACCGCTTAAAAGCACAACCGAGCCTTTAACAATACCTCCGCCAAGCACACGGTCTAGCTCGCGCATATTGGTTTTAAAGCGCACCTCTTTATTTGTGTCAATTTCGCTTAAGGTTTGGGCAAAGGCTTTATTTTGATATGCCACTGCCGCCCCACGTGATGCTACGGTATCAACCCTTATATCCTCCTGCAAGGTGCCCCAGCTATTACAAGACGGGCATTTACCCATCCATTTTGCTGTTTCATATCCACATTCACTGCAAACGTAAACAACCTTTGATTTTGCCATTTTATGACTCCTTAAAATATTTTAAAATTCCATCAGTGATACAAAAAGCCAGCTTTTTTTGATAAGCGCTATCCTTTAAACGTGAAAGCTCGGCTTCATTACTTAAAAAACCACATTCCACCAAAACCGCAGGAACGGTTGCCTTGTGTAATAGGTAGGTACTGCTTGTTGCTTGCTTGTTTACACGTTTGTTTTCTTTTTGCAAATTTGAAATTATTGAATTTTGAATTAAATCGCCCAGCAATTTTGAATTTTCAAATTTACTGTAAAACACCTGTGAGCCCTTTGCCGCCGAGGTTGTGAATTTATTTAAATGCACACTTACAAAAATACTATCGGGGTTTTGATTCATTAAATTAAGGCGGTTTTCCAAATCCTCACGCTTAATAAAGCTTTCCCCTTTTGAAGTAGAGGTATCGCTTTCCCTTGTCATTATAACCTCAAACCCATAAACTTTCAACAGTTTAGCAGTGTGCAGGGCTATTTTTAAATTAATTTCCTTTTCTAAGGTACCGTCAGGCGCTACTGCGCCGCCATCCTCTCCCCCGTGGCCTGCATCAATAATAACAGTTTTTGCGGGACTTATTTGGGACGCAACCGCTACCGCAGGTGAAATACCAATATTTGCAATACAAATAGACCCACATATTATAAATAGCGATAAAAGTAAAGCCAACCGTTTTTTTAGCACAAAATCACCCTTAAACCAAATTCACTTACATTTGTATTAAAGGATTGGATTTTTTATGCCGTAACAGCCATTTTCTACTTGCGCTTTACCAATTTCGACAAATTTTATAATGCCCTTGACATTTTTTGTCAATTAAAATATAATTAATAATGCTATTTATAACAAAGAAAAACCGCCCTCGTAAGAGAACGGTTTGGAGCTGAAGATGGGACTCGAACCCACGACCTATTGATTACGAATCAATTGCTCTACCGACTGAGCCACTCCAGCATATATGTCATTATACCAACTATGTTATAACCAGTCAAGTAATTTTACAAAAGGGAGGTAATTTTATGCCTAGTATTATTAATGAAAGAATTCGCAAATACCGTAAAGAAAAAAAGTATAGCCAAGGTCAGCTTGCGACCAAATTAGGCATAAAAACAAGTACCTATTCACAAATGGAGCGTGAAGGTAACGTAAGTGCCGATATGGTTTTAAGAATTGCGGCGGTTTTAGGCATTAACCCTGATTTAATATTTTATGAAGCGCAAGCCACCTCACGCCCGACAACCTTTACTTTTCGTTCACCCAACACGTTTGAGGAAAACCTTTACGGTCCACAGCCGGAATTAAAAACTGAACCGGAAGACAAACCTAAAAACAACCTTCCTTTCACCTTAACAAATACAGAAAAAAACATTATTACAATATACCATGACCTACCCAAAGCACAGCAAAGGGAAATTCGTGAATTTATTCAAAGCATAAGAGAAAGAGGCAGATAACCTGCCTCTTTTAATTTTGCCATTTTTCTAAAAAATCGGCATCTAATTTAGATGCATCAAAACGATAATGCGCCACAACCGTACCCCGCGAAAGATAATCCTCTTCCCTGTTGGGTTGACCGCCGTTATGTATAATATATACCCTGCCGTCACGGTTACGCTTATCCGACACAATGCCAATATGACTGTTATTGTTGAAAATTACAATATCCCCAGGTTGCCATTCCTCGATTTTTTCGGTATCGGTTGTTAAAACGGTTGCGTATTTATCAAAAAACACCCTTAAATTTTTAACTCGGCGAAAGTCAATATTACTGTCAGGCTTATCTACGTTGGGGTAATCCGCCGTGTTTTGTTTAATATCCTTTGATACCATTGCCCTAAGGTTGTACCCCGCATTTTTAAAGGCACGCCACACAACGTCGGTGCAAACACCTATATTGTCGGGTGGGTAGGCGTTTTGGTAATATTCACTTTTATATTTAGGGCGGTTTTCGGCATCCTTACGGGCGCCAAGCATTATATCCAAATAATCGTCCACACCGTCGCCGTCAAAATCGACTGTACTTTCAACCGTAGTTATATTAAAATCCTTAGCGGTATAGCTTTTTTTCGGAATAAGATTATAATATTCCAAAACTAAAACAACAGGCAACGCCGAAATTAGCAGTGCCACCGCCAAAAACAAAAATATGTAGCTTTGTTTTTTCAAATTAATTGCCTTCTTTTTGGTTTTTAATTTGTTTTTGCCAACAGCTGTGGCACATGGCAACGTATGAATCGTTGCCGCCAATTAAAATTTGGTCACCTTCGGTCACAATTTTTCCATTTTCATCAATTCTTGCATTAATAATTGCCTTGCTACCGCAGGTGCAAATGGTTTTAATTTCGCTTATAGAATCGGCCACCTCAAAAAGACGGCGTGAGCCAGGGAAAAGATGGGTTAAAAAGTCGGTGCGAAGACCAAAGCACAAAACAGGAATATTGTATAAATCAACAATTGTTCTTAACCCGTCGATTTGGTCAGGGGTCAAAAACTGACATTCGTCGGCGATAATTACATCAATATCTGAATGCTGCTTATATTCTTCAACCAAATCCTTATCGGGTGTTACAACAAATGCTTCGGCATAAAGACCAATACGTGATTTTACGGCATTTGCGCCGTCACGGTCGTCAATTGAAGGCTTAATAAGCCAAACCTTCATACCGCGTTCTTCATAATTAAACTTTGTTATAAGGGCGTTAGCAGTTTTTGAAGACCCCATTGCCCCATATTTAAAATATAATTTAGCCATTTTTAAAATTCCTATTCTACAACACTTAATATTAAAGGCATTTCTTGCGGCTTTTCATCACTGAAAAATGTCGCATTTAAAAGACGCTTTTCAGCCACTTCAAAGGCTTCGGGCTTTTCGGTATAAAGGGTTGCTATAAGGTCGCCCTTTTCTACAAAATCGCCTGTCTTCTTGTCAAGGCGAATACCTGCGGCAAAATCGATAATATCTTCCTTAGTGTTGCGACCCGCACCAAGTAAAAGGCTTGCAATACCGTAGCCTTCGGTATCAACACCTGTAATATAACCCGCTTTTTCGCTAATAACCTGTTTTTCGTATTTGGCTTTTGGGAATTTTTCGGGATTTAAAATCCAATCGGCATTACCGCCCTGAGCCTTAACCATATTTGCAAAGGTATTAAGGGCTGTGCCGTCGGCAATAACCTGTAAGACCTTTTGCTTACATTCGTCATAGCTGCCCTTTTCAGCAAGGGAGAGCATATGTGAAGCCAATGCAACGCAAAGCTCGGTTAAATCCTTAGGCCCGTTACCCTTTAAGGTTTCGATAGCTTCAATAACTTCAAGTGAATTACCGATAGCATTGCCTAAGGGTCTGTCCATATCGGTAATAAGCGCACGCATTTTTTTGCCCGCACGGCGACCGATATCAACCATAACCTGTGCAAGCTCGCGGCTTTCATCCACAGTTTTCATAAACGAGCCGCTACCTGTTTTAACGTCTAAAACAATACAGTCGTCGTCGGCTGCTAATTTTTTACCCATAATGCTTGACACAATAAGCGGCAAACTGTCGACAGTTGCAGTAACGTCACGCAAAGCGTACAAAAGCTTGTCGGCAGGGGCAAGGGTTGCGTTTTGACCAACAATTGCAATACCAACGTCATTAACTATTTGCTCAAATTCCTCGGTAGGAATATCGGTTCTAAAACCCGGAATAGCTTCAAGCTTATCAATGGTGCCGCCTGTATGACCAAGGCCACGACCACTCATTTTAGCTACCTTTACACCAAGGGATGCCACAATAGGTGTAACCACAAGGCTTGTTTTGTCACCAACACCACCTGTAGAGTGTTTATCAACACGAAGACCGTTGATGTTTGAAAAATCAAGAGTGTCGCCCGAATCACGTATAGCAAAAGTAAGGGCAGTGGTTTCGTCAATAGTCATACCCATATAATAAATAGCCATGCAAAGTGCGGCTGCCTGATAGTCTGGAATTTCGCCCTTTACGTAGTTTTCAATAAACCAAGCAATTTCTTTATCATTAAGCTCGCCACCGTCACGCTTTTTCTTAATAATGTCAAACATTCTCATAACTAAATTTCTCCTAAATCGCCCTTACCGAAGGAATAGGGTAAAATTTCTTCCATGGTCACAACCTTGATGTTATTTGGGTTGCCCAAAACAAAGCGAAAGTCCTTACCACAAAATTCGGATAAAGCCTGTCGGCAAACACCGCAGGGGGCGCAAAAATCGTTTAGCTTTTCGCCAATACCGCCAACAATTGCAATAGCCACAAATTCACGCTCGCCTTCGCTTATTGCCTTAAAAAGCGCTGTTCTTTCAGCGCAGTTTGTGGGTGAATAGCCTGCATTTTCAACGTTACAGCCTGTATAAACCTTGCCGCTCAGTCCTAAAAGTGCGGCGCCTACACGAAAGTTTGAATATGGTGAATATGACATTTCACGTGCCTTAACGGCAACTGCCATAAGTTCCTTATCAGTCATTTATAATCTCCTTTAAAAAGCTTTCGCCGAAAAGGTCAGTATCTTCTACGCCAAGCCATTCTAAAACGGTTTTACCAATATCGGCAAAGCTATTACGAACACCTAAATTTACTGCCTTGATATTTTTACCAAAGGCAAGCATAGGTGTATATTCACGTGAATGGTCGGTTGAGGGGGTTGCAGGGTCACAGCCGTGGTCAGCAGTAATAATAAGCAAATCGTCTTCCATTAGCTTACCCAAAGCCTCACCCAAGCGTTTGTCAAATTCGGTCATAGCCTTGGCATAGCCCGGGGTATCGTTTCGGTGACCGTAAACCATATCAAAATCAACCAAATTTATAAAGCAAAGACCAAAAAAATCGCGGTCCATTATAGATAAAGTTTTATCCATACCGTCGCTGTTGCTGACAGTCGGATAACTTTCGGTAAAGCCCTGACCTGCAAAAATGTCGAAAATCTTGCCAACCGAAATGGTGTCAAAGCCTTTTGCCTTTAAAATTGATGGCATTGTTTTTTCGGGTGGCAAAAGTGAATAATCGTGCCTTTTTGGAGAACGCTTAAATGGGTGAACGTCACAAAACGGACGTGCAATTACACGACCCACACCATGCTCGCCCTGTAAGATTTCACGTGCGATACGGCAATATTTATAAAGCGTTTCAACCGGTACGATATCCTCATGTGCGGCAATTTGGAACACGCTGTCAGCCGAGGTGTAAACAATTAATTTACCTGTTTTAATGTGTTCTTCGCCATAGTCCCTTATAACGTCCGTGCCCGAATATGGCATATTGCAAATAATCTCGCGGCCTGTTCTTTTTGTGAATTCCGATACAACCTCTTCGGGGAAACCGTTAGGATATGTCGGGAACGCTTTGGGTGAATAAACACCTGCAATTTCCCAATGCCCTATGGTTGTATCCTTACCCTTAGATGCTTCATTCATACGGGCATAAGCACCAATTGGTGTTACAGTATTGCCGCCCACACCATCAATTGCAAAAAGGCCCAATTTTTCAAGATTTGGGCAATTAAAAGCCGAATGATTACGAATAGACGCCAAGGTGTTGCTGCCCTCGTCATTCCATTCGCAAGCGTCGGGCATTTCACCAATGCCCATACTGTCAAGCACTATTAAAAATACTCTTTTTGACATACAGTAATTTCCTTTTTAATTTAAAAATTATGCTAATTCAAGGGCAATTTCCATCATTTTGGTAAATGAATTTTGTCTTTCTTCAGCGGTTGTATTTTCTTCAGGATAAATGAAGGAATCGCTTACGGTGCAAATACAAAGCGCCTTTTTACCTGCACGTGCGGCATTGCAATAAAGGGCTGCCGATTCCATTTCAACACCTAAAACACCCATTTTTGCCCACTGCATACCCGAGTTTGCATCATCATAAAACATATCAGACGAAAAAATGTTGCCTACACGGTAATTAACGCCTGCTTTTTCACATTCTTCAGCGGCACGGCGAACTAAATCAAAGTCAGCAATTGGGCAAAAAGTACCTGGGAGATTATACTGTGAAGCATAATTGCCGTTTGTGCAAGCGCCCATAGCAACAATGATATCACGTGCGTGAAGCTCGGGCGAAAAGGAGCCGCAAGAACCAACACGAATAATTGTTTCAACGTTATAAAAGTTATAAAGCTCGTAAGAATAGATGCCAATAGCGGGCTGACCCATACCTGAAGCCATTACAGAAACACGCTTACCTTTGTAAAAACCGGTATAACCCTGAACGCCACGAACATTGTTTACAAGCACAGCATCTTCTAAAAAGTTTTCAGCAATATATTTAGCACGAAGTGGGTCACCCGGCATTAAAACGGTTTTGGCAAAATCGCCCGGTTTAGATGAAATGTGAGGAGTTGGAGTAGACATATTTATTTCTTCCTTTCAATTAATAGCCCGAGCCTTCAAGACCCTGAACAGCTTTAACAACACGGCTTGTACCCAAACGGTCAGCCCCTAAATTAATAAAATCTTCGGCATCCTGTATGCCTGAAATACCGCCTGCCGCTTTAACAAGTATACCCTCGCCCACGTTTTTAACCATAAGGTCAACGTCTTCACGGGTAGCACCTGCTGTTGAAAAGCCTGTTGAGGTTTTAATATAATCTGCACCTGCAGCGGTAACGTTTTTGCACATACGAATTTTCTCATCTTCATTTAAAAGGCAGGTTTCAATAATAACCTTTAAAATTTTATCGCCACAAGCAGCTTTTATTTGCTTAATTTCATCAACGATAAAATCGTCCATACCTGCTTTAAGTGCACCAATGTTGATAACCATATCAATTTCGTCGGCGCCACACTGAATAGCGTCCTTAGTTTCAAACACCTTCACTGCAGTAGTATTATAACCGTTTGGAAAGCCAATAACGGTGCAAATAGCTAACTTTTCACCAACGTATTCCTTAGCTTGTTTTACAAAATAAGGCGGAATACAAACCGACGCAGTTTTATATTTCATACCATCGTCACAAATCTTTTTAATATTGTCCCAAGTGGCTGTTTGGGTTAAAAGAGTATGGTCACATTTAGCTAAAATTTTATTAATTTCCATATTTTTTCTCCTTCAAAAAAATAAGTTATATATATTTTATTGTATAATAAATATAGGCACTATGTCAAGAAAAATCGTATAGATATATATAATATAAATAAAAGTATAAAATTTTATTTTTTATACATTAAAAAGGTTGTTTTTTGCCGAAAAATGTGTTATGATTTATAATACGTATTAGTGTGCTGTTTGCACCCATTTTTTTGCTTTTAAATATTATATATTTAAAGAATTTTTTGAAGGGTTAATTTTAAATGATTTACGACTTACAAAAGCCAACACTTTTTAAAAGGCTTTCGGCTTGGCTATTTGATTTTATAATTCTTGCAATTTTAATTACAGGTTTTGCTACGGCTGTTTCGGGTATAATCGGGTTCGATAATCACCTTTCAAACCTTGAAGGTTATTATACTGAATATGCTGAAGAATATAATATCGACCTCGAACTTTCGCAAGAGGATATTAACAAGCTTTCTGAAGAAGAGCAACAAATTTATGCTGACGCTAACGAAAAGTTTCAAAAAGATGAACGTATGCTTAAAACCTACAGCCTAATATTTGGGTTAACTGTAGTTATTACCGCTATAAGCATTCTTTTAGCCGTACTTGTTTGGGAATTTGCAATTCCCCTATTTTTGAAAAACGGGCAAACGCTTGGTAAAAAGATTTTTGGTGTCGCAGTTATGCGTACCAACGGTGTAAAAATCACACCCGTTCAGTTATTTGTACGTTCTATTCTCGGTAAATACACCTTTGAAATTATGCTTCCCGTTTTTTCAGTTATTTTAGTTGTTTTCGGTGGTGCGGGTGTTTTTGGTCTTATAATGCTTGCTGTAATTTTTATTGCGCAGGTTATTTCACTTCTCGTTACACGTCGCACCCGTTCAGCACTTCACGATTTATTGTCGGATACGGTAACGGTTGACCTTGCAAGTCAATTAATATTTGACACAGAGGAAGAACTTATCAAGTATAAAGAAGAACAGCATGCCAAAATGGTGGAACGTTCACCCTATTAATTCGGAATTAATTTAGCAAAAAAATTAATCATATACAAACATTTTTAAGGAGGTTCGGTTTATGAAAGTCGAATTGCAAAATCTAACCAAAATCTTTCCCAGCCGAAACAAAAAATCCAATGAAGAGGTAATCGCAGTAAACGATTTTACCCTTACCATTCCCGACGGTAAGCTTGTTGGACTTTTAGGCCCTTCAGGCTGCGGAAAAAGTACCACCCTTTACATGATAAGTGGTTTGCAAAAATCCTCATCAGGTAAAATCTTCTTCGGTGATGAAGACGTTACAAACGTTTCTCCCGAAAATAGAGGTGTTGGTCTTGTTTTCCAGAACTATGCGCTTTATCCGCATATGACTGTTAAACAAAACATTCTTTTCCCACTTCAAAACCTTACAGGTAAGGACAAGCTTCCCAAAAACGAAATGATTGAACGCGCTTACGAGGTTGCACGTCTTGTTCAGATTGACGACCTTATGGAAAGAAAGCCTAACGAATTGTCAGGTGGTCAGCAACAGCGTGTTGCTATCGCACGTGCGCTTGTTAAGATGCCTAGAATTCTTCTTTTGGACGAACCCCTTTCAAACCTTGACGCACGTCTTCGTTTGCAAACCCGTGAAGAAATTCGCCGTATTCAAAAAGAAACCGGCATTACCACCATTTTCGTAACACACGACCAGGAAGAAGCTATGAGCATTTCCGATATGATTATTGTTATGAAGCTTGGTGTTGTTCAACAGGTTGGTAAACCACAGGATATTTACGACGACCCCACAAACCTTTTCGTTGCTAAGTTCCTTGGCACACCCCCCATTAACGTATTTAACGGTAAAGTGGCCGGCGGCAAGCTTTACATTGGCGAAGATGCTGTTTTAAGCGTTCCCGGCGTTGAAGACAAGGAGGTTTACGTTGGTGTTCGTCCCGAAGGCTTTGTTCCTGCTGAAAAGGGCGAATTAAACTGCAAGCTTCAAAACGTTGAAGTTATGGGTCGTGACGTAAGCATTGTTTCAACAAACGCTGCTTCTTTAAACCCTGTTATTCGTTCAATTGTAAGCTCTGAATACGTTAAAACAATTGCCGAAGGTCAGGAAACCATCGCATACTCACTTATTCCTCATAAAGTATTCATTTTCGATAAAGAAACTGAAGAAAGAATTTATTTTTAAGGAGAGTATGAAACATGGTTGAAAATAAACATCAATGGAAAGCGTGGATTTATCTTTCACCCGCTATCGTGTTGTTGTTAATTTTCACCGTTTGGCCCATTATCAATACTCTTATAATGGCTTTCAGTGAAAATTACAGCTCACTTGCAGGGCTTGGCGGTCAAACCTTTAAGTTTGGTCTCGGCAACTTCCAACACGTTATCGGTTACAAGGGCTTTATCACCTGCCTTAAGAACACAATGCTTCTTTGCGTTCTTACCGTTCCGCTTTCAACAATTTTAGCACTTTTAATTTCGGTTTGTCTTAATGCAATTAAGCCTTTCCAAAAATTATTGCAAACAATTTACTTCTTACCCTACGTTACAAACTCAATTGCTATCGGTATGGTGTTCGCCGCAATGTTTAACATTGTTGGTAACATCTCTTCCCAAGAACAAATCATTACCACTGCAGGTATTATTAATAACTTCATTGGTCTTTTCGGGGTTGAGCCTATTAACTGGATTAACGCAGGTTCAAGCTATTGGGCAAATATAACCGTTATGGTTATTTACATTGTGTGGAATGCTTTACCCTTTAAGATTTTAATTCTTTTAGGCGGTTTGCAAAGCGTTAATAAACAATATTACGATGCTGCAAAAATTGACAGCACACCAAAATGGCGTGTTTTAACCAAAATCACTGTTCCACTTCTTTCACCGATGATTGCTTACGTTGTTATTACAGGCTTTATCGGCGGCTTTAAGGAATATTCAAGCATTGTAGGTATTTTCGACGTTGGTATGGGCCCTGCCGGTGACCATGGTCGTCTTAACACAATGGTTGGTTATATTTACGATTCAATTAAAAATCAGCAAGGTCGTGCATCGGCCGCGGCGCTTATCTTGTTTGGCATAATCTTTGTTGTTACAATGATTAACCTTTATGTCAGCAAGAAGAAGACCCATTATTAAGGAGGTGCCTTTTGAATGTCTAAAAATTCTTCTTTACAAGTAATGCAGGAAAGGGACATGCATAAGGTAGTCGTTGGCCAAAAAATAATGCGCGTCATTAGCCAGTTTTTACTTTATTTGTTTCTTTTTGCAATTGCATTTATAATTCTTTTCCCATTCTATTGGATGGTTATTTCATCCGTTAAGAATTTGGATGAATATCTTTTAACCGTGCCCACCCTCTTCCCCCGCGAGTTTGACTTTGCAAACTATGCTGAAGCCTTCAACACCGCAAATTTGGGAAGACTTTTCGGTAACACCGTATTTGTCGGTATTGTTTCTACAATTTTGTCACTTGTTATCACTGTGCTTTCAGCATTTGCTTTTGCCCGTTTGGAATTTAAGGGTAAAAACGCAATGTTCGCAGCACTTTTGGCAACAATGATGATTCCCGGTGAATTGTTTACAATTACAAACTATAAAACCGTTAATGACTTTGGCTGGTTAGACCTTGAAACCTACGGCTTTACAGTTTTGATTGTTCCCTTCCTTGTAAGTGTATTTTACATTTACCTTTTAAAACAAAACTTTATGCAAATACCTAACGAGCTTTATCTTGCCGCAAAGGTTGACGGCACAAGCGACCTTAAGTATTTGTGGAAGGTTATGATTCCGTTAGCGCTTCCCACACTTATTTCAATCACCATTCTTAAAATGATGGGTTCTTGGAATACTTACATGTGGCCAAACTTGGTTGCCGATAACGAAAAATATTGGCTTGTTACCAACGGTTTAAGAAAGTTTAACGTTACGGTTGATAACCGTCCTGATACACCTGTTCAAATGGCAGCAGTTGCTATTGTATCAGCCCCCTTATTCTTGGTGTTCCTCTTCTTACGTAAATACATTATGAAGGGCGTATCCAGAAGCGGTATTAAGGGCTAATTACAGTTATAAGGATTTTAAGCAGGAAAGACGATATTGGGTAAGTTAATCCTGCTTTTAACCATAACAATATAAAATATTTTTTCGAAAGGACAGAAACCAAATGAAAAAAATTATTGTAGCACTTCTTTTGGTTGCAACCTTGCTTTTAAGCTGCTTTAGCATGGCTGGTTGCGGCAAAAAGGCCGAAGAAAACTTCGAACTCAGCGCAGGCGCTACCTATGACGGCAGTGAAGTAGAACTTGTATTCTATCACACCATGGGTGCCAATCTCCGCACAGTACTTGAAAAGTACATCGCAAAGTTTAACGAACTTTATCCTAACATCAAAATTACCCACTCACAAGTGGGTAGCTATGATGACGTTCGCGACAAAATCGCAACCGAGCTTACCGTTGGTAACCAACCCAACATTGCTTACTGCTATCCCGACCACGTTGCACTTTACAACCTTGCAGGCGCTGTTGTAACTCTTGACGAGCTTATTTCAAGCACCGCAGAAGTTAAACGTGCTGACGGCACAACCGAAACTCTCGGTTATACACAAGCACAAATTGATGACTTTATCGACGCTTACTATCAAGAAGGTAAAGAATTCGAAGGCGGCAAGATGCACACTCTTCCCCTTTCAAAGTCTACCGAAGTTCTTTACTACAACAAGACCTTCTTTGCAAAGCACGGCTTAAAGGTTCCTACCAACTGGGATGAAATGGAAAAAACTTGCGAAAAGATTCTTAAGATTGACCCCAAGTGCATTCCCCTTGGCTACGACTCAGAAGCTAACTGGTTCATTACTATGACCGAACAGTTAAAGACCCCCTACACCTCAGCTACAGGCGACCGCTTCCTTTTCGACACCGCTGAAAACCAAGCCTTCGTTAAGCGTTTTGCTGAATGGCACAAGAAGGGTTATGTAACCACTGAAGAAATTTACGGTTCTTACACATCAGGTCTTTTCACCAACCTTAAAGAAGGTGAAGCACGTTCTTATATGTGTATCGGTTCTTCAGCTGGTGCTTCTTACCAACGTCCCACCAAGGATGCTAACGGTAAATATCCTTTTGACGTAGGCATTACCACCATTCCTCAGGCTGATTCTTCTAACAAGAAGGTTATTTCACAAGGTCCTTCACTCTGCATCTTCAACGGTACCGAACAAGAAGTTCTTGCTTCTTTCCTCTTTGTTAAGTTCCTTACCACCAACGTTGAATTCCAGGCTGAATTTTCAATGACTTCCGGTTACGTTCCTGTAATCGAATCTGTTGCAGACCACCCCATCTATTCACAATTTATTTCAAGTGCTAACGGCGGCGACAACATCACCGCACTTTCAGCTAAGACCTGTCTTGAACAAAAGGATGCTTACTTCGTATCTCCTGCATTCAACGGTTCTTCTGAAGCACGCGACCAGGTTGGCGAACTTCTCCAGTACTGCATGGTACAGTACAAGACCGCTAAAGACGTTAACGCTATGATTGACAAGGCATTTAAGGATGCTGTTGCTGAATGCGAATATATGTCTTAATTAAATTTTAAGAGTTGATTTAAACTATGAACAACATTAAAAAAATCAGTGCAGTTGTTCTACTGTTATGTGTTGTTTTAACCTGCTTTGTTGCCTGCGGTGATAAAACCGCAGACAACGGTGGCGGTAATGGCAAATTTATTGACTATGCTTCGGAAGTGAAGCTAGACTTAAATGGTGCTAATAAAACCGTTGAAGTTAAGGTTAAACAGCTTATTGACGGTGACACAACACACTTCCACATTAACGATGCCTCTTTCCAAGGCGATGTTATCAAGGCCCGTTATCTTGCGGTTAACACACCTGAATCAACAGGCCAAATTGAAGAATGGGGCAAAACTGCTTCAAACTTCACAAAAGAAAAGCTTTCAACTGCTAAAAGCATTATAATTGAAAGTGAGGACAGCGCTTGGAACGCTGACTCGACAGGCGAAAGATATCTTCTTTGGATTTGGTACCAAACCGAAGAGGGCGGCGAATACCGCAACCTTAATATTGAACTTTTGCAAGAAGGTCTTGCAATTGCTTCAGCTACCAGCTCCACCAAATACGGTGAAATTGGTATGAAAGCCATTGACCAAGCTAAAGAACATAAAAAGCATATTTATTCGGGCGAAAAGGACCCCAATTTCTATTATGGCGGCTGTATAGAACTTACCTTGAAAGAGCTTCGCGCCAACCCCGAAAAATACACCAACAAAACCGTTGCCTTTACAGGTGTTATCACCAAGAACAAGGGTCAACAGGTTTATGTTGAAGCTTACGACGAAGAAACCGATATGTACCACGGTATTGCTGTTTATTACGGCTTTAACCTTAAGTACGGCCTTGGCGATATTTTACAGCCGGGCAACAAGGTTAGAATTGTTGGCTCAATGCAATATTATGAAGCAGGTGATTCATATCAAATAGCCGACCTTGACTATGATATGATGAATCCCACCGACCCCAGCAAAGTTATGCTTATTGAAAAGGGTGCAAAGGCTGCTTTCGTTGAAACAAGTGCTGAAAAGTTTGCCAAGGGCAAGGTTGAGGTAACTGTTATTGAAAACGAAGAAGAAAAAATTAAGGAATATGATTATTCCACCCTTGCCATAGGTTCTACAATTTCAATGAAAAACCTTACTGTTAAAAGCGTTTACACCACCAACAACGGCGGTGACCATGATGGCGCTATGACAATTACCTGCAAATCAGGCAATACACAGGTTACCGTTCGTACCGAGGTTTTGACCGATGCTAATGGTAATACAATTACTGCCAATAAATTTGAAGGTAAAACAATTGACGTTAAGGGCGTTGTTGATACCTATGATGGCAAATGCCAAATTATATTACTTACAATGGATGACGTTAAAATTCATTGATAAATAAATTTAAGGAGGAGTTTCAAATGAAAAAGATTTTAGCATTCGTTGTTGCTATCGTGCTTTGTTTATCTTGCTTTGCGGCTTGCGGCAAGAAAACCGAAACACCAGCAGGCACCGGATCTACACCTACACAAGTTGTATATAACGTTGAAGATGCTGCTGCATACCTCAAAAATATGTACAAAAAATACCTTACCGAAACCGAAACCGCCGCTGACTTTACATTGGTTTCACAAGTAATGAAGGGTGGCGTTGTTTACACAGTTGAATGGACTGTTGACAACGAAGGTATTAAAGTTTTAGCTGACGAAGCTAACAAACAAGTTAAGATTGACCTTGACGAAAAGACCAAGGTTGACGTTAACTACAAGCTTACCGCTACTGTAAAAGACCCCGACGGCAAAACCGCTACTCTCACCTTCGAACTTAAGGTTCCCAAGTACGTTCTTTCTTCTTGGAAGGATTACATGGCTGCCCAAGCAGGCAAAGCTTTAATAATTGAAGGCTACGTTGTTGCTGTTCACTCACAACAAGAAGGCAATAAATACAACCAACTTTATCTCCAAGACGTTAACGGCGACGGTGGTTACTACATCTACTCTATCGCTGACAGCGTTGACCCCGCTAAAGACCTTGGCATTAAACCCGGTATGTTAGTATCTGTTACCGGTACTAAGGACATCTATTCAGGCACACACGAACTTAAGGACGCTGTTGTAAACGTTCTTGACACCAACACTGTTAACCTTAAGCCTATCGACATTACCGCTGCTTATAAGAATGCTAAATCTCTTACAGATGAAAGCCTTGTTTCTAAGTTTGGTATGCTCGTTACCATTAAGGGTGTTGAAATCACCGACCAAGACCTTGTTGAAAATCATATGTATATGAACTTCAAGCTTGGAAATCTTACCTCTTACGTCCGTGTATATGCTACTGACTGCCCCGCAAGTGTAAGCGATAAGGGTCAGCAAAAGATTATTTCTGACCACGCAGCTAAGAAAACCTATTCTGCTGATGTTACCGGCGTTGTTGTAATGTACAGTGGCGCTATCTACTTAAACCCTGTCTCCGATACTCCCTTTACTTACGGTAAACTTATCCAAAGAACCGACGCTGAAAAGATTGAGGTTGAAAAAGAAAATCTTACCGTTGAAGAAAATATCGCAAACAAGATGACTATTACCGTTCCTGTAAAGGGCACATCTTATGGCGAAGTTACAATCGCTTGGGCTTCTGACAACGACTGTGCAGTTGTAAACGGCAACAAAATTACCTTTACACCCGCTGAAACCGCACAAACCGTAACACTTACTGCTACATTTACCTGCGGTTCTGCTACTGCTACCAAGACCTTTACTGTTACAGTTGATGCTGCTGCTACCGACCTTTATGCACCTATCTTCACAAATACTGTTGCTGAAGGTAAGGCTTATAAATTCGCTATTAAGCAAGCTACACTTGGCAAGACCATTTATGTAACAGGCGAAGTAAGTGGCAGATATCTTGCTACTACCGAAAAGATTACCGACGCTGCTGACGTTTACGTTGAAGCTGTTACCGGTGGTTACAAGTTCTACATCCTTGATGGCGAAACCAAGAAGTACATCACTGTTTACAATAATGCAGAAAACAAGCTTTCTGTTAAATATGATGCAGCCGGCACTTCTGTTTACAGCTATGTTGCCGACACAAATTCTTGGAAGACCACATTTGATGGCGCTGAATACTATCTTGGTACTTACAGCAACTTCAACACTGTAAGTGCTTCTAAGACTTCTTACATCACCGCTGCTAACACCGGCGT
>JAZKZS010000030.1:0-2094 GCA_045612765.1 Acutalibacteraceae bacterium | reverse complement strand
AAACAGCCGTACTCAAGGGAGACACTTCGTAAAGAAGTGTTCTCCCTTTTTCAATTTTTATATAAAAATTGACACTTTCTACTTGAAAGTGTCATAGTGGGTTACGCACTTTCAAATGTGCGTAACGGGAGTACATATTTTTCAAACTAACCTGTCTCAAAAATAAGAATATTAAGTGATATTGTGAGACAGGTCTCACAGTGATATTTTGCGTTATCACGCAAAGTGATATTGAAACCTGCAGTTTCAGTGATATTATATTCGCCTCAAAAACTCGCGAAGCGAATATAACTTGGGCGTAGCCCAAATATAACTGCGAAGCAATATCACTCGCCGTAAGGCGAATAAAACTGAGGCACCTTCCTTACGGAGGGTGCCACGACGGGTCGGTTTTTAATTTACTTGCAAAAACATTCAATATAATGTTCAATTGCTTCCTTAATAATTCTAACCGCTACTTCCCTGCCCTGAACTTCGTCGACGGCGGTTTCCTTATTTTCAAGGTTTTTATAAACCTTAAAGAAGTGGCGCATTTCGTCAAACACGTGCTTGGGCAATTGATCAATGTCGGTGTAATGGTTATAGGTTGGGTCGTTGCAGGGTATAGCAATAATCTTTTCGTCATTATGGCCGTTATCTATCATTGTAATAACACCAATGGGGTACGCCTTAACAAGTGTCAATGGGTCAAGGGTTTGGGCGCAAAGCAAAAGCACGTCCAACGGGTCGCCGTCGTCACCATAGGTGCGGGGAATAAAGCCATAGTTTGCGGGGTAATGGGTAGAGGTGTATAAAATACGGTCAAGCATAATAAAGCCTGTTTCTTTATCCAGCTCGTATTTTTTCTTACTGCCCTTTGGAATTTCAATAACACATACAAATTCTTCAGGTGCTATACGCTTTGGTGAAATATCGTGCCATATGTTTGCCATATTAATACTCCTTTAACTTAAAATTCAAAAAGCTGGGTACTGAAATATCTTTCGCCGGTGTCAGGCAAAACGGTAACAACGGTTTTACCCTCGCCTAAAAGCTTTGCCAATCTTAAAGCGGCGGCAACGTTTGTACCGCTTGAAATACCGCACAAAATGCCTTCCTCACGAATAAGACGCTTTGAAGTCTCAATAGCTTCGTCGTCGGTAACAATTGCAGTATCACTAAAGATGTTAAGATTTAAATTATCGGGAATAATGCCGTCGCCAATGCCCATTTGCAAATGCGTGCCAATGCTTCCGCCCGATAAAATAGCAGCGTTTTCAGGCTCAACTGCCCAAATTGTAATGTCGGGATTATGTTCCTTAAGCACTTCACCAATACCTGTTAAGGTACCGCCTGTACCAACGCCTGAACAAAAACCGTCAATTTTACATTCGGCCTGTGCTAAAATTTCAACCGCTGTGGCGTTGCGGTGTATTTTGGGGTTGTCGGGGTTAATAAACTGTTGCGGAACCCAAACCTTTTCATTTTCTTCTGACATTTTAATAGCTGTTGCAAGACATTCCTCAATACACTTACCAATATCACCGTCGTCATGCACCAAAATAAGCTCGGCCCCATAGGCCTTAACAAGCTTGCGGCGTTCCTCGCTTACCGAGTCGGGCATAATAATAATAACCTTATAACCTTTAACCGCACCGATAAGTGAAAGGCCAATGCCTTGGTTACCGCTTGTAGGCTCGACAATAATAGTATCCTTATTAATAACGCCTGCTTTTTCAGCTTCGGTTATCATGCTGTAAGCAGTACGGGTTTTAATAGAGCCACCAATGTTTACACCTTCATATTTAACCAAAACCTGTGCGCTGCCTGCAGGCACAATTTTTTGCAGCTTGATAAGCGGTGTGTTGCCCATCGCTTCTAATACGTTATTATAAAACAAATATAAATCCCCCAAACAGAATATGTACCTTATATTTTAACATATAATGGTTATTTTTGCAATTAATATATTTTAAATTATAGTTTATCGGGCAAGGCTTCCCCTTGAGGGGAAGCTGTCACAAAGTGACTGATGAGGTGTAATTTGCAATAATTAAACGGTTTTCCACCTCATCCACCACTGCCGTGGTCCCCCTTCCCCTCAAGGGGAAGGCA
>JAZKZS010000029.1:0-12859 GCA_045612765.1 Acutalibacteraceae bacterium | reverse complement strand
TATTGCTGCCGCTTTAAAGGCTGATTTGTGCCAAATTTATACCGACGTTGACGGTGTCTACACCGCCGACCCACGCAAAGTGCCCAATGCTAAAAAGATGGATGAAATTTGCTATGACGAAATGTTGGAGCTTGCCACCTTGGGTGCACAGGTGCTTAACAACCGCTCGGTTGAAATGGCTAAAAAATATAACGTTGAGCTTGAAGTTCGTTCAAGCCTTGAACCTCAAAAATCTGGTACAATTGTTAAGGAGATAGTTAAAATGGAAAAAACTTTAATTAAAGGCGTTGCCAAAGATAATAACGTTGCTAGTATTTCGGTAGTAGGCTTAGCCGATAAGCCCGGTATTGCATTTAAGGTATTCAACAAATTAGCACAGGCTAAAATCAACGTTGATATTATTTTACAATCCATCGGCAGACACAACACTAAGGATATTACCTTTACCGTTTCTCAAGATAACCGTGCTGCTGCTGTTGAAGTTATTGAAAGCATGAAGGATAGCCTTTGCTTTAACGAAGTAACCTTTGATGAAGACGTTTCAAAGGTATCAATCGTTGGTGCCGGTATGGAAAGTAACCCCGGTGTTGCTGCAAAGATGTTTGAAGCTTTATATGATGCAGGCATCAATATCCGTATGATTTCCACAAGCGAAATTAAGGTATCCGTTCTTATCGATGAAAAGTATGCTGATGCCGCAGTTATCGCCGTTCACGATAAATTTGTAATTTAATTAAAGGAGAATATTTCCTTGGAAAAAGATGCTTTAACAGCCGGTGTTTCCGAAATTGGCGGTCTTTTTACAACCGCTGAAATACGGGTTTTAATATGTTATATTTTTTCTAAAATTGATGATGCCGTGCCCGGCAATTTGCTTGCTAATACCCTTCATTACGAAGGTATCGCAAACTGCTTTGAGGTTAACGACTCTATCGACTATCTTTGCAAAAGCGGTCAGTTAGAGCTTGTCAGCCGCGAAGACGATACCTACCGCATTACCGAAAGCGGCAAGGACGTTGCCGAAACCTTAAAAACCACCCTTTCTATTGTGGTTAAGGAGCGTGCCTACAACGCGGCTATTAAAATGGTGTCGCGCTTTAGAAACACAAAGGAAACCGATATCAAAATTTCACGTGATGAAAATAAAATTTTTATCACCTGCTCTGCTATTGATAACGAAACACCTTTTATGAGTGTTAAGTTATTGGTTTCCGACGAAGAACAGGCTATTCATATTAAAGAAAAATTTTTAAGCGACCCCACAAAAATCTATTCTTCTATAATAGATTTACTTACAAAATAGCATTATTTTAAACGCCCGAAAATTTCGGGCGTTTTTTAAAAATAATGCTTGACTTTATAGTATGTTTTAAGTATAATATTAAAGTCGCGTAAGCGTATGCTGCTATGGCTCAGGAGGTAGAGCGCATCCTTGGTAAGGATGAGGTCACCAGTTCGACTCTGGTTAGCAGCTCCAGAAAAAGCTCTTGTTCTTTCGAACAAGAGCTTTTTCAGTTATATTCGCCTTTAGCGAGTTATATTGAGCAACGCTCAGTTATATTTGCTCTGCAAGTGATATTGCCCTTCGGGCAGTTAAGTGCGAATATAATATCACTTTTGCGATAGCAAAAATATCACTATGCCGTACGGCATAATATCACTCTGTGCGTAGCACAGAATATCACTAACTCTTGCGAACTTGCCGCCTTTATGCTATAATACACTTGAGGTGTGATGATATGAAAAAAGTTAATGTGTTACAGTTAATTACTTTAATTTGTTTTTTAAGTATTTCGATTATAAATCTTTTGGATATCTTAGTAGGAATTCCCTTTCCAGTGCATGTAATTACACTACCTTTGGGTATAGTTTCGTTCATTTTATCTTGTATTGTTATAGTTATAAAATTAAAGAAAAGTAAGCAAAACGACGATAGCAATTAAAAACTTGACTTTTTATGGCACATTCAATTCATATAATTATGCTCCGAACTTCTAAAAATCAAAAACATCCACAATTAATGTGGATGTTTTTAATTTTATCTTATACCATAATTTTCAAGGATATAGTCCATATCCTTATCTCCACGGCCTGAAAGGTTAATTAAAATTGAGCCGTGCTTCATTTCTTTTGCAAGACGGATTGCGTGTGCAACAGCGTGCGAACTTTCAATTGCAGGAATAATACCCTCTAAACGAGAAAGCTTGAAGAATGCATCAACTGCTTCTTCGTCATCTACAACGTCGTACTTAACGCGGCCAAGGTCACGTAAAAATGCGTGTTCGGGACCGGATGACGGATAGTCAAGACCCGATGCAACAGAATATACAGGTGCAGGCTCACCATTTTCGTCCTTAAGCATAATACTGTTAAAGCCGTGCATAACACCTTCCTCACCGTATTGTAAACTTGCGGCGTGATCGCCAAGGTTTGTACCCTTGCCGAGTGGTTCAACACCGTAAATTTCAACGGGGTCATTAAGGAAGCCCGAGAAGAAACCTGCAGCGTTAGAGCCACCGCCAACACAAGCGGTAATAATGTCAGGCAAATGGCCTGTCATATCCAAAAACTGTTCGCGTGCTTCAATACCAACGACCTGTTGGAAGTCACGCACCATCATTGGAAAAGGATGAGGACCTAAAACCGAGCCAATGCAGTAAATGCAGTCTTTATATTCCTTACTGTAAGCGTCAAAAGCAGCATCTACAGCTTCTTTAAGGGTTTGAAGGCCGTGAGTAACTTCTACAACATTAGCGCCTAAAATCTTCATTCTTGCAACGTTAGGAGCTTGCTTTTTAATATCAACCGAGCCCATATAAATATCACATTCAAGTCCAAAGTAAGCCGCAGCGGTAGCTAAAGCAACACCGTGTTGACCGGCACCCGTTTCGGCAATAATCTTCTTCTTGCCCATATATTTTGCAAGCAAAGCTTCACCCATACAGTGATTTAATTTGTGTGCGCCTGTATGATTTAGGTCTTCACGCTTTGCATATAGCTGAACGTTACCGAGTGAATTACTTAATCTTTCAAGGTGTGTTACAGGGGTTGGTCTGCCTTGAAATTCTTTTCTAACACGGCGAAGCTCGTTAATAAACTTGCGTGACTGACAAATTGAAAAATAAGCCTGTGTAATTTCTTCCATAGCGGCCTGAAGCTTAGGCTCAATAAAACAACCACCGTAACGACCAAAATAACCTTGCTCGTTGGGATAATCTTTAAAATAAGTATCAAAATTTACATTGTTAAAATTCATTACTAAAACCTCTTTAAATTTAATCTATTTACGTATTAGTAATTACGCCATCGCTTTGTAAGTAAAAACATAAAAATCAGTACCTCTCAAAAAAACAAACAAAAAGTCTTGTCCCCATCGGGACAAGACTTTTTAATTTAAAAATCCTGCGGTACCACCCGAGTTGCCGAAATATAATTCGACCGCTCACAATTGCACAAAAATGCAACCTGCCTTGGTAACGGGTGCAAATCCCGTCGACTGCTACTAACGTAAAAACGCTTTCGGTCGCCCTCATAAGTCCATTCGCTCTACCCAAAGTTACGGCATTTCCACCGTCAGCCGTTCTCTAAAAACCTGAAATAAAGTTACTTACTCTTAATCATAGGTTTAAAAATATTTAAACTTAAAATTAGTTGTTTTGGAAGAAGCTCATAACGTCGTCATAAGTTTCATCATCGTCTTTAGTGTTGCTCATGAAAGAGGTAAGGATATCGCCCTTGTCTTCCTTCTTTTCGTCGCCAAGACCGGTAGCAACAACAGTTACACGGATAGTGTCTTCAATGCTTTCGTCAAGCTGAGCACCCCAAATGATTGTTGCATCAGGATGAGCCATTTCAGAAATGATGGTTGAAGCAAGTTCAACTCCTTCAAGGCCGATGTCAACAGAACCGGTAATGCTGATGATAACACCACGCGCATTTTCCATTGAGGTTTCGATAAGGGGACTTGAAATAGCAGCACGAGCAGCCTGTTCAGCCTTGTCACGACCTGTTGCAACGCCAACACCCATGTGAGCATAGCCAGCGTCAGCCATGATTGACTTAACGTCAGCAAAGTCAAGGTTAACAAGTGCGGTAACGTTGATAAGTTCAGAAATGCTTTGAACACCCTGACGAAGAACGTCGTCAGCAATGTCAAACGCGTTTTTAAATGTAATCTTTTCAGCAGAAACAAACTTAAGACGTTCGTTAGGAATAACGATTAAGCTGTCAACGTATTCACGTAAAGCAGCAATGCCTGATTCAGCCTGAGTCATACGTCTTTTACCTTCGAAAGCGAAGGGCTTAGTAACGATACCAACGGTAAGAATACCAAGTTCCTTAGCGATAGAAGCAACAACAGGAGCCGCACCGGTACCTGTACCGCCGCCCATACCTGCGGTAATGAAAATCATATCAGCGTCACGAATTGCAGCAGCAATTTCATCACGTGATTCTTCAGCAGCAGCATGACCGTTGTTGGGGTTACCACCAGCGCCCATACCTGCGGTTGTTTTGTCACCAATTTGGAGCTTAACGTCTGCCTTAGATTTGATTAAAGCAGCTTTATCAGTGTTAATTGCAACGAATTCAACACCCTTAACGCCAGCATCAACCATGCGATTTACAGCGTTTCCGCCGCCGCCGCCAACGCCAACGACTTTAATTTGTACTACGTTTTGGTCTTCTACGAATTCAAACATTTTTATTTCTCCTTGTATGTAAAATAAGCATAATTAGACTATTTGCATAATATATATAAATAATAACATAACATTTAGCAAATTTCAACACTTTTTATTACAATTTTGTTATTTTTTTATTTTGTGTAATTTTCAACAAAAGTTCCCTGTTTATTTTGGTCATTCCACATACTTAAATTGATTTCACCTTTTTTATTTTCGCCGATATTTTCTATTGAAACCTTTAAGTGTTTAATTTTATTTTCCAAATAATTTTCGGTACCAAAATTTACGTCAAATCTACCTTCAACACCCGCTTTTATGGTTATTGAATTAGTTACGTCAACATAATCGATTTTTATTTTATTCTTTTCCAAAAGCTTAATTGTATTAATTAACATTTGGTAGGATTGTTCATCTTCAAACACAATTTCGCTTCCGACAGCACACTTAATTTTCGAAGTCTTAATTTCAAAAACACCGTCATTTTTTTCGTCAGTCTTTTCAAGCACCCAGCCTGCTTTACTTACATTATAATAAGCTCCGTTTTGCAAAACACAATAGTATGCGGTGGCGTCACTTACCTTAATTGTTAGGGTACCCGGTAATTCTCGCTTAAATTCAATCTTTTCTATAAAAGGTAACTTTGATTTTAAAGATTTAGTAGCATTTTTTTCACCGAAGGTAAAAATATTATCCCCAATTTTTATATCACTGTTTAGGATAATTTCATCACTTGTATAAATTTTACTGCCACTAACATTAATTTTAGTTATTGGAAAAAACACCGTAAGGCATAACGCTACGGCTGTTATAACCAAAGCAACAATTAAAGCTATAAAGCCTGTTATAAGATGTTTTCTTCTTGCTTTTCTTTGACGGGCTTTTCGTTTTTCTAAAAACTCGTCACGAATTGGTTCGCTTTTCAAAAAATCATTCCTTAATATTAATATCGGCGCCTACACTTTGTAAAACGCCTACTATATTATCATAACCACGGTTAATATGTGAAATATCAGCAATTTGGCTTTCACCCTTTGCCGCTAGTGACGCCACAACAAGCGCCGCACCGCCACGAAGGTCAGGACAAACACATTTTGCGCCCGAAAGATTTTTTACACCCTCAATAACTGCAACCTTACCTTCGGTTTTAATGTTTGCACCAAGCCGATTAAGCTCGTTTATATAACGAAAACGGTTTTCAAAAATATTTTCTACAAAAACGGTTGTACCCTGTGCCAAGGTTAGCATTGCAATTAAAAGCGGACCTGCGTCGGTGGGGAATGCAGGATAAACCAAGCTGCGAATAGTTGGTACACGGAAAAGTTGTTTTGGAGAAACAATTTTAAGCGATTTTCCCTTGACCGAAATATCACAACCACTTTCACGAAAGGTGTGCAAAATTGCAACCATGTGAGATGGCATTATATTGGTAAGTGTAACTTCCCCGCCTGTTATTGCTGCCGCCGACATATAGGTTGCCGCAACAATACGGTCGGGAATTATTGTATGAGTTGTACCATGCAGTTTATCAACACCGTGAATACAAACCGTGTCAGAACCACTGCCGTAAATACGTGCCCCCGCACTGTTTAAAAAGTCGGCAAGGTCGCTGATTTCGGGTTCCTTTGCGGCATTGTGAATTACCGTAACGCCCTTTGCGGTTGCCGCCGCTAAAATAATATTTTCAGTAGCACCCACACTTGCAAATGCCAAATGAATTTCGGTGCCAAAAATACCTTTTTCAGCGTTGCAATTTAAAAAGCCGTGTTCCTCGTTTATATCTACCCCAAGCTTTTTAAGTGCTGATAGATGTAAATCAATAGGGCGTGGCCCCAATTCACAACCACCGGGGCTTGAAATTACCGCACGCTTCATACGGCCTAAAATACCGCCTAAAAACACAACAGATGACCGCATTTCACGCATTAAATTTTCGGGAATTTCATAATTTGTGATACTGCGGCAATCAACTGTTATTGTTTTGTTATTATATGCTACCTTTGCGCCAAAATTTTGTAAAATTTTAATTGAAGTTTGCACGTCGGACAAATCGGGACAATTATGTATAACACATTCGCCGTCGCACAGTACAGCACCTGCCAAAACAGGTAAAACACTGTTTTTAGCACCCTGTACCACAATTTCTCCCGAAAGTTTTTGGCATCCGTTTACAATAATTTCAGCCAAATTAATGCACCCCGCAAGTATAAATTATTTTCACAACTTATACTATGCAAAAATGCAATTATTGTCACGATTGGTTATATAAATCCATTAAAACAGCATAAATTCTTTCATTTGCATCAACTATTGCATTTTCACGTGCCGCCTTTTCCATTGATGCAATTTTATCTTTATCTTGTAACAATTCTTTAACTGTATTAATTATTTTTTCGCTGGTAAGGTCTTTTTCTTCGATAAGCTCGGCTGCACCCGCATTTTTAAGTGTCATTCCATTATGGTACTGATGATTTTCAGCAACATAGGGTGACGGAATTAAAACCGCCGCTTTACCGCAAGCGCCTATTTCACCTAGGGTTATTGCCCCTGCCCTGCTTATAACCAAATCGGCAGCGGCCATACAAACGTCCATATCGGTAATATATTCACGAATTTCAATACCACTATTTAGCTTTATGTCATCAAGGCTATTAAGCATATCTTCATAACCAACCTTACCGGTTGCGTGAATATGATAATAATTTTCAGTTGGGTTATGCCACTTAATAAGCTCGGTTACGGCTTCATTCAAGTGCTTTGCACCAAGTGATCCACCGAAGGATAAAATTAAAGGACGATTATCCAAATTCAATTTTTTTCGTGCAGTTGCCTTGTCCATTGTAAGCAGTTCACGTCTTATGGGGTTGCCTGTTACAATTGGTTTTTTGTTAAGCTTTAAATATTTTTCAGCTTCAGGCATTGCAAGCATTACACGGTCGGCCTTCGGGGCTAACATTTTTGTTGTCACGCCCGGAAAAGCGTTTTGTTCGTGTATTGCTGTTTTAATTTTTAACTGCTGTGCCGCTTTAAGTACAGGACCGCTTACGTAACCGCCTGTGCCCACAACTAAATCGGGTTTAATTTCCTTTAAAAGCTTTTTAGCAGTAATGTTTGAAGTCACAGCTAATTTAGCAGCATTAATATTATGTGCAATACCTTTTATATTTAATTTGCGCGAAAAACCCGCAACCTTTACAGGATAAAATGCATATCCCTTTTCGGGTACAAGCCTTGCTTCAAGCTTATCGGGTGTGCCAATATAATAAATTTCAGCATCGGGGTGGTTAGCCATAATATAATCAGCAATAGCTAATGCAGGATTAATATGCCCTGCTGTGCCACCGCCTGCAAATAAAATTTTCATAAAAATTCCCCTTTAAGTTTTTTCAAGATTTGTGCTTCGTGAAATTGACAGCACAATACCCATTTCGGCAAGTAGTATAAGCAGTGAGGTACCGCCATAGCTAAAGAAGGGCAAGCTGATACCAGTGTTTGGAATTGTGTTTGTAACAACCCAAATATTTAAAAGCGCTTGAAGTCCAACCTGGAAGGTAAGGCCAATAGCCATAAGCGAGCCAAATTTATCCTTAGACTTCATTGCAATTGTAAAGCCGCGCCAAACAAGTAAGCAAAACAAAATTATAATTACCATTGCGCCAATTAAACCCAATTCCTCACATACGATGGAGAAAATAAAATCGTTATGTGGTTCAGGCACCCAAAGATGCTTTTGGCGGGATTGACCAATGCCACGGCCCCATATTCCACCCGAGCCAATTGCTAAAAGTGACTGAATGGTTTGGAACCCCTTACCCGTTGGGTCAAGCCATGGATTAAGCCAATACTGTATACGGTCGGATGCGTAACCAATGGCGCCTGTCGCAATAAGAGCAGCAACACCAATAACACCAACACCTAAACCGCCAAAGATATATCTTTTAGCAAGACCACCACAAATCAGCAACACAATACCAAGGCAAAAAACCAAAATGGTTGCCGAAAGGTGAGGTTCTAAAACAATTAAAACACACGGAACAGCAACAAGCGATAGCAAAAATGCCACAAACCCGAATTTTTCCATTAATTTGTAATTAGCGGCAATAAGCGAGGATAACAGCAATATTACAGCAAATTTTGCAAGCTCGGACGGTTGCAGGTTTACAGGACCGATAACAAGCCATCGCTTTACGTCCATACCGCTTAACATTGGTGGCATTGCCAACAATAAGCCAAGCACCGCCATAATTGCACCGTAAAACAACCAAGCAAATTTACGATAAAAATGGTAGTTTATTGTAGATACAAAAAGCATAATAGCAACACCGGCAACCGCAAAAATTGCTTGACGGGAAATAAATTTATAGCTGTTGCCGTAATTTTCATAAGAATAGGCATAGCTTGAAGAAAAAAGCATTACAAGACCTATTGTTAAAAGAATTAAAACTAAAGATAAAAAGGTGATATCCATTTTACCGTCAGTATTGAAAAAAGAAACCTTTTTTCTTGACTTTTGCATGAAATATCACCTCTTAAAATTATAATTATAAATCAAATACAATTGGCAAAACAGCTAATACAGAGCCGATTAAAGCCACAAATGAGAAAACCAAAACAATCTTATCTTCAGACCAGCCGCATTTTTCAAAATGGTGATGAATAGGCGCCATTTTAAAGATGCGTTTTTTAGTCTTTTTATAATATACAACCTGAATAATATCAGATAGCGCTTCGATAAAGTAAACAACACCTGCTAGTAACAATAAAACAGGTCGACCAATGCCAAACGAGAAAGCCACAACCATACCGCCAAGGAACATTGAGCCTGTATCACCCATAAATACCCTTGCGGGATGCGCATTCCAACAAATAAAACCAACAAGTGCACCTGCAAGAGCGGCGGTAAGTACATTAATGTTTGCAAGATTCAAAAAGCCCGCAGCCATCATAAAACCACAAGAAACCACAAGTGTTACGCTTGAAGCAAGACCATCGATACCGTCGGTCAAATTTACAGCGTTTGTAAAGCCGTAAATAAACATTAGTGCAATAGGCCAAAAAACAAGACCAAAGCCACTTGTAATCGACACGTCACCAATAAAAGGAATATATGTTGTTTTCATACCTGCAATAGCAAGCACACCAAGGTATAAAGCCGAAACAAGCAACTGCATAAAGGTTTTTTGACGGGCAGTAAGGCCTAAATTACGTTTTTTGACAACCTTAATATAATCATCAAAAAAGCCAATAGCAGCCATGCAAAGCGCCAGAGCAAGACCTGCTAAAAGCGCTGTTAAACGGAATTTGTCCTTACAATCAATAAAGAAGGGATTTTGAAAAATTGCCGCATAAGCGAAACCAAATGCAAGCGATACTAAAACACCAATAATAAACATTACGCCACCCATAGTTGGTGTACCCTGCTTGCTCTTATGCCAATTAGGGCCAATTTCTAAGATAGTTTGCCCAAATTTAAGCTTTCTTAAATAAGGAATAACAATAAAGCCCGAAAGTGCTGTTACGGCAAATGCAACAACTGCAACAATAAGAGAAGTAAAATCCATAATTTTCAAACCTCTTTTTTAAGATAACGCTTGCTTTACAACCTCGCGTTCATCAAAATGTATTTTTTCATTACCTATGATTTGGTAGGTTTCGTGACCCTTACCTGCAAGTACTATTATATCATCTTTTTCCGCAATTGAAAGAGCAAATTTTATTGCTTCTCTACGATTTTCTAAAATTTTATGCGATTTTGAAGGTAAAATGCCCTTTACAATATCCGCAATTATTGCTTTGGGGTCCTCGGTACGTGGATTATCGCTTGTAACAATGACGTAATCGGCATAAATTGATGCGATTTCGCCCATTAGTGAGCGTTTGGTTTTATCACGGTCACCGCCACAGCCAAAAAGCAAAATTAAACGATTTCTTTTACATTCTTTAAAGGTTTTAAGAATATTTTTAAGTCCGTCGGGTGTATGCGCATAATCAATTACAACTGTGAAATCACCCGTATTATTTAAAACCTCTGCCCTGCCATTTACACCGCAAAATGACTTTAGCGCAAGTGTAATTGTTTCACGGCTAATTCCCAAATAATCCGAAGCCGCAATGGCACAAAGTGAATTATACACCGAAAATTTGCCGGGCAAATTCACTTTAATATGGTCAATTTTATCGGTTAAAAGCTTATATTCAGTAAATCTTGGCTGTAAATTTAATGATTTTGCAATATAATCAGCATTGTTTTCAAGCGAAATTGACTTTTTATTGCACTCAATTTCATTAAAAAGACGTTTGCCGTATTCATTATCAATATTAATTACAGCATTATCACACATACTGAAAAGCTTTTTCTTTGCAAGATAATAGCTTTCCATATCCTTGTGATAATCTAGATGGTCTTGCGTAAGATTAGTGAAAACCGCGGTATTAAACCTTAAGCCTTCTACCCTGCCCATATCTAATGCATGGGAGGAAACCTCTAAAATTACATATTCACAGCCATTTTCAAGCATAGTTGAAAATAAACGGTTAAGCTCAAACGCATTTGGTGTTGTATTAACCGTTGGAATAACCTCACCGCAAACAAGGTTTTGAATAGTGCCTATAACACCGACCTTCTTGCCTGCGGCTTCTAAAATTTCTTTTAACAAATAGGTTATTGTCGTTTTACCGTTTGTGCCTGTAACACCGATTAGCTTAAGTTTGTCGGCTGGGTTATTAAACCATCTTGCCGACATTTCGCTAAAAGCTTTAACGGTATTTTCAACAATAATTTGGTTTTTAAAGTTTGTTTTGTTTTGAACTACCAGTGCAACTGCACCGTTTTTAACGGCATCCGCCCTGTATTGCGGATTGTTATGAATATCTACAAAGACAAAACCCTTCTTTACCTTTAAGGAATTATCGGTAATACCCATAACCTCTAACTGCCCGATGTTACCATCGCAAGCAATTATAGCGCCTAATTTCATTGTATCCTCCAAACTTAATCTACGGCAGTTTCATCACGGAAGTAAACCGTTACGATTGTGCCAACCTCAACCTGTGTACCTGCTGCTATGCTTTGGCTATATGCCTTAAGCCCTGATATTGCAATATTACCCGAGAATTCAATATTAATACCAAGCTTTGCAGCAGTTGTATTAACCTCGGTAGCGGTATAACCCGTAAAGTTGGGTACACTAACCTTTTGTGAGTCGGTTTTTTCGGTGTAAAGAATTACCACGCCACCTGTTGAAACCTTTTTACCAACTTCGGGTAATTGGCGAATAACCTTATCTCCGCCGCCAACAACCTTATATTCAAGCTTTGCACCTGTAACCTTTGCCTTAGCTTCGTCAACAGTTAAGCCAACTGCATCAGGCACGTCAATTGCAAGCTTTTTAATTTCTTCTTCGCTATAGCTTGGTTCATAGCCAAGATATGGCAATACGTCAGCCATAATTTTTGAGTTTACAGGCGCCGAAATAACACCGCCGTAGTAATTAGATCCCTTTGGCTCGTCAAGCATTACCAAAACAGCAATTTCGGGATTGTCGATAGGTGCAACCGTCATACAAGAGCTTATATAAAGGTAAGTATCACCTGTTGACTGAATCTTTGACACCTTTTGTGAGGTACCTGTTTTTGCGCCGATTTTATAACCCGGTACAAGTGAGTTTTTAGCACCGTTTTCAGCAACAAAGGCCATAAGCTCACGCATTGTGTCGGAAGTTGTTTTCGAAATTACTTGTCGTTTATAGGTGGTTGTAGCAGTGCCAACAACCTTATTATTTTGGTCAACGGTTTTTGAAACAAGATGCGGTTGAACAAGATATCCACCGTTTACAGCAGCCGAAACTGCCGCCATCATTTGAATAGGCGTTACGTTAAAGGTTTGACCAAAGGAGGAAGACGCAAGCTCGACAACACCCATATTTTCTTGTTTGTGGTAGGTAGAGCGAGATTCGCCAGGTAGGTCAATGCCTGTTTTTTCGGCAAAACCAAACGCCTTAAAGTATTTTGAAAATGTATTTACACCAACCAACTGACCAATTGTAATAAATGCAGGGTTACAAGAGTTTGCAATAGCTTGTTGCAAGCTTTGTGTACCGTGCCCCCACGTGCGCCAGCAGCCATAACGTTGCCCTGCCACACTTGTATGACCATTACAGTAAAAGGTATTGTTTTTA
>JAZKZS010000028.1:0-12239 GCA_045612765.1 Acutalibacteraceae bacterium | reverse complement strand
GAGAGAAAGTGCTTATTTACAGTGCTTTCGGTCTCTCCCTCCGTCTTTTTGCTTCGCAAAAATCCACCCCCCTCATCAGATGGAGGCAAGGGTTTGTACAATAATTACGAATTACGCATTACGAATTACGCATTGGGCGTTAGCCCGACAAACTATAATTTTAATTTAAAAAACGGCGAAGGGTTACCTTCGCCGTATAACTTTTATACTATTATTTAAAGAAAAGGGGAAGCTTTTCAAGGAAAACGATATCGTCACGGTCAGCGGCGTCGCCTTCAGCCAAGAAAGCGCAAGAAGCAGCTTCAATAGCACCTGCTGCTGCAACAAGGTTTCTAACAGCGGTTAGTGATTCGCCTGTACTGATAACGTCATCAACGATAAGCACCTTTTTACCCTTAATCATATTAACCTCGGTTTCGCCAAGGTATAAATGCTGTTCGTTTTTGGTTGTAATTGAATTAACAGAAACTGAAATGGGGTTGCGCATATAAACCTTAACACCCTTACGTGCAATTATGTAAGGCTTGCCTGATTGACGTGACATTTCGTAAGCAATCGGAATACTTTTAGCTTCAGGTGTGATAATTACGTCAAATTCGGGAAGCTTTTTAAGTAATTCTTCACTTGCCTTAACAGTAAGCTCAACGTCGCCAAAAATAATGAAAGCGGCAATATCTAATTTATCGCTTACAGGGAATTTTTCAAGCTGTCTTTCAAGACCTGCAATTTTTAAAGTATAAAATTCAGACATATTAATATCTCCTTAATATTTATCAGCCGGGAGGCCATTGAAGATTGCGACGTGCTAAAAGGTGGAAATGAATGTGACCAACAGTTTGGCCGCCATCTTCACCGCAGTTGTTAACAACACGGTAACCGTTTTCTAAATTTTCGGCCTTTGAAATTTTTGCAACTGCTTCGAAAACCTTTGCAATATACATACTGTTATCAGCATTAATTTCGTCAGCTGATTTAATATGAATTTTGGGCACGATTACAGCGTGAAATGGGGCTTGTGGAGCAATATCTAAAAATGCGTAAACGAATTCGTCTTCGTAAACCTTTGTAGACGGAATATCGCCCTTTATAATTTTACAAAACAAACAGTCGTTCATTTTAAAGCATCTCCTTTAAAATAGCAGGAACGGTCGCAAGCGCTTCATCAACCTTAGAAGCATCCTTACCGCCCGCCATTGCACTGTCAGGCTTACCGCCGCCGTTACCACCGCAAATTTTTGCAATTTCACGCACCAAGTTACCTGCATGTGCGCCCTTTGAAACAGCAACCTTGCCGCATGCCGCAGTGAAGGTTAGCTTTTCACCGTTAACGGCAGCTAAAACAAGAACGGTGTCTTGGTTTTCAGCCTTTGCAGTATCAGCCATTTTGCGTAAATCATCGGCAGTGCCGTCAATTTTTGCAACGGCAACCTTAATATCATTTACCATAACTGCTTTTGCCAAAATATCATCAAGCTTACCGCCTGCAAGCTTTGCTTCAGCCTTTTCAAGTAAACGTGCGGTTTCCTTAAGTTCAGCCATAACAGCGGTTGCACGCTTTGCAATTTCGTTTGCATTTTGTGCTTTAAGAATACTTGCAGTTTCGTTTGCAAGAGCAATGTTGTTATAAAGAACGTTTAATACACCGCTACCTGTAACTGCTTCAATACGGCGTACACCTGCGGCAACGCTTGATTCACTTACAATGTGGAAAAGACCAATTTTTGCGGTATTGTCAACGTGGGTACCGCCGCAAAGCTCAACTGATGTGTCAGCCGCTGCAACAACACGAACAACCTCGCCGTATTTTTCACCAAACAATGCCATTGCGCCAAGCGCCTTTGCTTCAGCAATAGGCATTTCTTTATTCATAACTTCAATACCACTTAAAATAGCGTTGTTTACAAATTTTTCAACCTTTTGAATTTCTTCAGCGGTTAACGCAGAGAAGTGTGTAAAGTCAAAACGAACAGCTTTTTCGTTTACAAGCTGACCTGCTTGTTCAACGTGGGTGCCAAGTACAGCACGAAGACCTGCTTGTAAAAGGTGAGCGGCTGTGTGGTTACGGCGAATAGCTGAACGCTTAACGTTGTCAATTTCAACCGTTACTGTGCTGTCAACAGCAATTTCACCGCTTTCAACAGTACCGAAGTGGGTGAAAATACCGCTTGAGTTTTTCTTAACGTCGTAAATCTTGAACACAAAGCCATCAGCAGTAATAACACCGCTGTCACCAACCTGACCACCACTTTCAGCATAGCAAACTGTTTTATCTAAAACAATAATTGCTTTGTTGCCTGTGGTTGCAGTTAAGGTGTGTTCACTTTCTACTACAATATCTAAAACCTTTGCAGCGCACTTGTTATCACTATAACCCAAAAATTCGGTAGCGCCAACGTTTTCAAAGGTAATATCGTTAGATTTCCAACTTTCGCCGTCGGATGCTTTACGTGCATTTCTTGCTTTTTGGCGTTGTTCGTCCATACATTCCTTAAACTTTTCTTCGTCAAGGGTCATACCTTTTTCGGCAAGAATATCTTTTGTAAGGTCAATAGGGAAGCCGTAGGTGTCATAAAGTTTAAATGCATCCTCACCTGAAAGCATACCTCCGTCCTTTGTAAGTGCTTCAAGCATCGAAAGACCTTGGTCAACAGTTTTGTTGAAGGATGCTTCTTCATTGGTGATAACCTTTGTAATAAGTTCCTTCTTTTCAATAAGCTCGGGGTAGCCTGATTTGTTTTCGCTAATTACGGTATCGCAAAGCTCCATAAAGAAGGTGCGGTTAATACCGATAAGCTTACCGTGACGAACAGCACGACGAATAATACGTCTTAAAACGTAGCCACGGCCTTCGTTTGAAGGAATAATACCGTCGCTAATCATAAAGGTTGCGGCACGTGCGTGGTCGGTAATAGCGCGGATAGAAACGTCGGTCGAGTGGTCTTTACCGTATTCTTTACCTGAAATAGCGCAAACCTTATCAAGAATGTTTCTAATAGTGTCAACCTCGAACATATTGTCAACACCCTGCATTACGCAAGCAAGACGTTCAAGACCCATACCTGTATCAATGTTTTTGTGTTCAAGCTCGGTATAGGTACCGTCGCCCATATTGTTAAACTGTGAAAATACGTTGTTCCATATTTCCATATATCTGTCGCAATCGCAACCGGGCTTGCAGTCGGGTGAGCCACAGCCGTATTTTTCACCACGGTCAAAGTAAATTTCGCTACAAGGACCGCAAGGACCAGTGCCATGTTCCCAGAAGTTATCAGCCTTGCCCATTCTAACAATACGTTCTTCAGGTACGCCTATAACATCACGCCATAAAGCGTATGCTTCGTCATCTTCTTCATAAACTGAAGGCCATAAAAGCTCTTCGGGAATTCCAAGTGTTTTGGTTAAATATTCCCAAGCCCAAGCAATAGCTTCGTTTTTGAAGTAATCACCAAATGAGAAGTTACCAAGCATTTCAAAAAATGTGCCGTGCCGTGCGGTAATACCAACACGTTCAAGGTCGGGTGTGCGGATGCACTTTTGGCAAGTGGTAACACGATTACGGGGAGGAGTAACCTCGCCTGTAAAGTACTTTTTCATCGGTGCCATACCCGAATTTATTAAAAGTAAGGATTTGTCGTTGTTGGGTACCAAAGAAAAGCTACCAAGACGTAAATGTCCTTTAGATTCAAAGAATGAAAGATAGCTTTCGCGAAGGTCGTTAAGTGAAGTCCATTTCATTTTAAAAACATCCTTTAATTAGCATTAAACATACTTTATTATTATATACTTATAGATAAAATTTGTCAACCGAAAAAGGCATTAAAAGTTGGATATTTAATTAGGAATACTATCGATAATGGTCATCCTGTTATCCCCATAATTCTATCAGCCGTATTTGCGAAAATTTCAGCGCAGGATTTGGTTTGCAAACTTGAGTTTTCGCAAAAAACAATTATTATATACTTGGGGTTATCGGCAGGGAAAAAGCCACAAAACCAGCTTGATAAAATTTCTTTGCCGTTTTCAAATTTGCCTGTTTGTGCGGTGGCGGTTTTACCTGCGGCGGTGGTGGTTTTTGGTTGTGCCGCACCGCCCGTACCGTCTGAAATAACGGTTTTTAAATAATTTTTTAGGATGTCGGCTGTGGTATCGGTCATTACTTTGGTGGGGAAGCCTTTGTCATATTTTTCAAAGCTACCGTTATTATACGTCCCTTCAACAAGGCTTGGCATATAATACTTTCCACCGTTTGCAATTGCCGAATATAAAGTTAGCATTGAAACGGGGGATGCGGTAAAATCGCCCTGACCAATGCTAAAATTTGCAAGGTGTGCATCGTTTTGCAGTTTTTCTTTGGTTGGAATAGCACTGCTTGAGGTGTAAACGCCATTACAAAGCTTGATTTTTTGCCCAAATTGAAGTGATGCTGCCATATTGAAAACCGCATTACCACCGCTTTTAATAGCCAAATTAAAAAAATAGGTATTGCAGGAATTTGCCAAAGCATATTCAAGTGTCATTAACCCGTGGCCTTGGCGGTTGTGGCAGTTAAACACACGGTCAATAATTTGCATATTACCGCCACAGTTATAGGTGGTGTTTTTTAGACCTTTTTCAATTGCAACCGCGGCAACACAGGGCTTAAAGCAAGACCCAACCGAATAACAGTTTATTGCACGGTTGTAAAGGGGAGAATCGTTGCTGTTTAAATATTCGCTTAGGTTTAAATTATCAAAATTTGGTCGTGAAACAATACCTCTAATTTTAAGGGTATCGGCTTCGGCAACAACTATGGCACCCTCGGTTAAGGGGTTTGCGGTTTCTTCAATAATGGTTTGTATGTTGTAATTAATCGTTGTTTTAACACCGTTTGCTATGATTGATGTGGTGTTGTTAATTTCAGGGTCAATACCTTCTAAAATATTGCCAAGCCCGTCACACGCAAAGGAAAAATTAACGCTGCTTTCGGTATAAAGCAGCTTATCAAAAGCCAACTGCAAGCCTGTTACACCCTTGTTATCCTTGTCAAGATAGCCAATAGTATGTGGTGCAATAACCGAAGTGTCGTCATAATAAACTGTTGTGCAATAAATACCGTCACAGTTTATAACTTCGGGCAGCTCGCATAAAACGGGTTTGCCAAGGCTTAAGCGTTCTAACAGGTCGGTTAGTTTATCTCCTTTTAAAACGGTGCTTACAGCGGTTTTTGCACGTGCTGTAGGCATAATGCAAGCAATAATTTTTGTTTTGGTGTTGGTAAGCGGCACCATATTGCAGTCGTAAATAGTACCACGAAGCTTTGCTACCTCAAGCTTTACTCGTCCGTGCGATTTTAAAACCTCGGTATAATCGTCACGTGCAATAACCACAACCCTTAAAAAACAGCTAAAAAACATTACAATAAGAACAAAGTAACATATCGCAGTTCGGCGGGCAAAAAACCGCCACCAAATGTAATTTTGCATAATAAAACACCTCTTGTCTAGTATTGACAAGAGGTGTAAATTTTAGTCGGCCTTCATACGTAAAAGCGAGCCTGCTTTTACAGGGGTAGGATAGGGGATTTTAACCGTCATCATTGGGTGTGGAGCAGAATCAATTTCTTCATTTTTATCGTTATAAACCAAATCAGCCTTAACAATAAAGGGCTTGTTTTTAGGTTCTAAACAGTCAAATTCTTGTCCCTTTAAGAATTTGTTTTTAAGTGTGGCAATTATCATACCATCTTCGTAGCCATCAACAATTGCGGCAACCGAATAATCCCTTACGTAGCCCGCATTTGCATAGGTTTGTGAATTGGTTGGTTGTCCAAAATAAAAGCCTGTCGAATAGTTGCGGTGGCTAATTTTGTTAAGCTCCTCCATAACCCACTGGGGACAAGACCATTCACTATCAGCGGCTTTAAGGCTGTCAAGCGCACCACGGTAGGCGTTGGTCACAACCGAAACGTAGTAATGCGATTTAGCCCTACCTTCAATTTTAATGCTGTCAACACCCGCATCACGAATTTGGTCCAAATACTCTGCCATGCACATATCGTTGGCGTTTAAAATATAGGTGCCTTTTTTGGTTTCGGTAATATTGAAAAATTGACCCGGGCGCTTTTCTTCCATTAAATTATAGCTCCAACGGCAAGGCTGTGCGCAGTCACCACGGTTAGCGTCACGACCTGTCATATAGCTTGATAAAAGGCAACGTGAAGAATATGAAACGCACATTGCACCGTGTGCAAACATTTCAATTTCAAGGTCTTTAGGTGTTTTTTCACGAATTTCTTTAATTTCTTTAAGGGATAATTCACGTGCTAAAACAATACGCTTTGCACCAAGGTTGTAAAATGCATTTGCGGTTTCGTAATTGCAAATACCCGACTGCACCGAAACATGCAGTTCAACATCGGGCGCATATTTTTTAACCATCATAATTGTGCCAAGGTCGGCGGCGATTATAGCGTCAACCTTAATTTCGTTTAAAAACTTTAAAAAGTCTGGCAAACGTGGAATTTCGTCGTTATGGGGTATTGTGTTACAGGTTACGTGCACCTTAACACCACGGTCGTGGGCGTATTTCACACCTTCAATAAGGTCTTTTTCGCCAAAGTTAGTGGCGGCGGTACGCATGCCAAATTCTTCACCTGCAAGATAAACTGCATCGGCGCCGTAATCAACTGCGGCTTTAAGTCGTGTTATATCACCCGCAGGGCATAAAAGCTCGGGTAGGTTATTTGTTATAATATTCATAAATCCAATTTCCGTTATTTTTTAAGTTGTTAATAGTTGCGGTTTGCTCAGCATAGGTTTTGTGGAAATAAAACTTGCCATTTTTGTCGGTTACAAAATAGAAATAGTCGCTGCCTTCGGGGCTTAAAGCAGATTTGATTGCCTTAATACCCGGCGAGCAAAGCGGTCCTGGAGGCAAACCCTTAACCTTATAGGTGTCATATCTATCGTCGTCCTGTTTAAAGGTGTCACCATAGAAAATAGTCGGGGACGAGCCAAGCGTTGTAAAGTTAGGGCTGTTGAGGCGGTTATAAAATACACCCGCAATTTTTGGAAGTGAATCGGTATCAATGCCGGCTTCCATTTGAATAATTGAAGCCATTGTTAAAATTTCGTGCATTGAATAGCCCAAATCCTCAGCCTGCTTATACATATCGTCAGTAATGCGGCTTTCGGTTTCCTTAAGCATTTTTTCTACAACCAATTTTGCGGCCTCTTTAGAATTGTCAAGCTTGTAGAATTCATAGGTTTCAGGGAAGATGTAACCTTCAAGTGCATAGTAGGTGTTTTTATCCTTAGCGCCGCTTAAAAGCTTGCTTTCAAGGGAGTATTCTTCTAATGCTTCAATAAAGTCGGCCTTTGTGCAAACGCCTGATTTTTCTAAAATCGAACCAATACCTGCAACCGTTACCTGACTGCCGTTGACGTTTTTAATAAAGTCGTTAATACCACTGCCTTCGGGAATGGTTACCGTAATGGTTTCGGCCCTGGCGCCTTGTGTCATAAGCCTTTGGGCAATGTCCTCATAACTGTCGCCTGTGTTAAAGGTGTAATGACCGTATTTAAACTTGCTTTCATACTTTTTAAGCTTTGCAAAAATACGGAATGCAAGGGGAGAACTTATAATACCCTCGTCCTTTAAAATTTCGGCTATTTGGGTGGTGTAGGTGCCTTGTTTAATTTCAACCTTAATATCCTTACCGTTTTTGCCACCGTTCATATCGGTAATAAAGAAAACAGATATACCGATAACTACCGCTAAGACAACAGCAACAGCGCTTAAAATAACAATTTTCAAAGTCTTTTTCATTTAAAACCCTCAAATCACTTAAACATCATTTGTTTTCTTAATTTTTCAGCCTCTTCTTCACCTTCAAGATATGAAAGTAATTCAAAACCAAATTCAAATGCGGCACCTGCGCCCTTTGCGGTTATTATATTTTCATCCCGTACAACCTGACGGTTTGCTATTGCAGCACCGATTAATTCTTTTTCAAAACCGGGGAAGCAGGTTGCTTTTTTATCGTTAAGTAAGCCCTTGTGACCTAAAATTGAGGGTGCAGCGCAAATAGAACCAATAAGTAAACCGTTTTCATTTGAAAAATCAATAAAATCCTGAACTGTTTGATTGTTTTCAAGATTTATTGTACCGGGCATACCGCCGGGTAAAACAATACCTTCAAGGTCGTCAAAGGTGGTTTCATTAATTGTGATATCACAAACAACAGGAATGTTATGAGAGCCGTAAGCGGTTTTATCATTTACACCAACCGTCACAACCTCCAAGCCTGCGCGCCTTAAAATATCAATTGGCGCAAGGGCTTCACATTCTTCAAAGCCGTTGGCTAAAAACACATAAATCATAGCATTAATCCTTGTAAATTTCTAAAACAGATTTTAAAACGTCCTCGGCAATTTCTTCAATAGTTCTTGCTTCGCCGTTTTTAGCACAGGGAATAATATCCCATCCCGAATATTTCGCAGTAAAAATTGCGGCTTTGCGGCAACGGTCAAGGTATTCGGTATCTTTTTCGTGAATATCCTTTTTAGCTTCGTCGCCTTCATAACGCTTTGATAAAAGCTTTTGTGAAACCTCAATAGGCATATCAAGGAAAATTACCTTATCGGGCTTTGGAATAGCAACCTTGTTATATTCAAAATCATAAAGCCAGTTTAAAAAGTCTTCCCATTCGTTTTCGGGTAATTTGGAGCATTGGTGAACAGCGTTAGAGGTAGTATATCTACCTGAAACAATAGTGCCGCCGTTTGAATAAAATTCACCCCAATTAGCCTTAAAGGATGCATAACGGTCAACACAGTAAAAGGTTGATGCCGCATAAGCGTTAACGTCACCGGGTTTTTTGCCAAAGTCACCCGCTAAATACATTTTAACAAGTGTGCTTGATGGATTATCATAATCAGGGAAGGAAACCTTTTTACATTTAATACCTGCTTTTTTTAGGTTTTCGGGCAATAAATCAAGCTGAGTTGATTTGCCGCTTCCGTCAAGACCTTCTAATACTATAAGCTTACCCATTGTTTTTTAGTCCTTCATAAAATTCTTTAATTTCTTTATAATGACCGCAGGTCATCTTACCTTCGGGGCAAGGACCGCTTACACAAGCGGGACCGGCGTTTTTAAATAAATTAGGCGCAACCTGTAAAACAAGCGCTAGCATTTGGTCGGCAACGTCCTTAATTTCCCACTGTGCACGGTTGCAGCAACGGTGGTGGAAAAAGTTCATTAGCGAACGAGCGTTCATTGTCATTACCATTTGGGTTTCACAAGCATTTGGAAGAACGAAACGTGCATCTTCAATGGCCTTCTTTTCAGCCAAACGGGTTGCGGTTTTTTCATCCTTGCCGTCCTTCATAAAGGTTTTAATATGCTTTTCTTTTAAAACGGCGGCAAGCTGGTCGTAACGGCGTTGGTCTTCAGCCATAATTTCGTCATAAATGACTTTAGCTTCGGGAATAGCTTCAATTTCGGGCGGGGTAACGTATTCAAAGCTGCCTTCTCGCACATAGCGTTGGCTTTTAACCGAAAATGATGCCATTCTGTGACGGGTAATTTGTGCTAAAAGCGCACGTGAAACACCTTCAATTCCGAAGGTAAAGCTAGCGTGTTCAATAGGACTTTCGTGACCTATTTCACTTAACATTTCTACAAATTGTGCTGCCTTTTCATCGGTCAAATTATCCCTTAAATTAGTAATATTTGATGAACTGTAGCAAAGCTTTGCTGCCGATGCTATTGTGTACTCGGGATTAGGCGTGTGACCTAAAAGATATACCCTAGCCATTAAATTATCACCCCAAAAAATAGTTATTCAATTCATTTTACCAAAACACAGCAAAATTTTCAATAAAATTTATTATATTTTTATATTTTAGTAAAATTTGTATAATATTTTAGAAAAAACGTCCTAAATTACAAAAAGTTTATACACTTTTTTAAATAAAAAGTCTTTTTTTGTCACAAGTTTTATGGTATTATATAAATAATTGAGTATTTGGAGGGGCTAATTATGGCAAAAGTAGATTTCAAACATACACCTTATGGTGACTTGGCGCTTATTAGTATGAATGGTTGCGACGACATTGCAAACAAGGTTGACTATTATCTTAAGCAATGGCGTGACGCAAAGGACGAAGAAACATATATTGTTAAACCTAATTGTCCACGTTTTGGCACAGGTGAAGCAAAGGCAGTATTAAAGCATACTGCACGTGGTCTTGACGCATACATTCTTTGTGACTGCTTTAATTACAGTGTTGAATACAAAATGTACGGTAAAACCGTTCCTATGAGTCCGGACGACCATTTCCAAGATTTAAAGCGTGTTATTGCTGCTCTTGGTGGTAAAGCAAGAAGAATTACAGTTATTATGCCTATGCTTTATGAAGGCAGACAGCACAGAAGAACCGCACGCGAATCAATGGACTGTGCAATGGCACTTCAGGAATTGGTTGCAATCGGTGTTAAAAACATTATTACTTTTGACGCACACGACCCCCGTGTAAATAACGCTATCCCGCTTGATGGCTTTGATAACGTACAAGCCACTTATCAAATGATTAAGGCATTGTTAAAATCAGTACCTGACATTAAGCTTGACCGTGAGCATACAATGATAGTATCACCCGACGAAGGCGGTATGGGACGTTGTATTTATTATTCCTCAGTTTTAGGCTTAGAGCTTGGTATGTTCTACAAGCGCCGTAATTACTCAATTATCGTTAATGGTAAAAACCCCATTGAAGCACACGAATTTTTGGGTGCTGACATTAAGGGTAAGGACTTAATCTTGGTTGATGATATGATTTCATCAGGCGAATCTATGCTTGATATTTCAGCAAAGCTTAAGGAACGTGGCGCAAATCGTATTTTCGTTTTCTCAACCTTCGGCTTATTTGTTGACGGTTTGGAAAAGTTTGACGAATACTATGCAAACGGCCTTATCGACAAGGTATTTACAACCAACCTTATTTACCAAACACCTGACCTTTTATCACGTGAATGGTATTGCAGTGTTGATATGTCAAAATACATTGCACTTTTAGTTGAAACACTTAACTATGATAATTCAATCAGCAGTCTTTTAGACCCTGTTGACAGAATTCATAAAGCTGTTGAAATTTATAAGTCAAAATAATTTACTGTTTTTTATATTATTCAAGGGCGACGGCTAATTAGGCTGTCGCTTTTGAGCGCTTATTAAAATAAATGTGAGGATTAATTATGTTCAATAAAATTTGCATTTTAATACCTTCTCTTAACCCCGATGAAAAGCTTGTGCAAACCATTAACGGTTTGAAAGAGGTAGGCTTTAAAAACTTTGTTATTGTTGATGACGGTAGTGATGCGGTTCATCAAGGCAATTTTCCTGTAAGTGACCAGGAAAATAACTTTATTGTTTTAAGGCATGCATTCAATAAGGGTAAGGGCGCTGCTATTAAAACCGCATTTAAGTTTATTTTGAAGTATTCCGACACTATCCAAGGTGTTATTACTGTTGACGGTGACGGTCAGCATGACCCCGAAGACGTTAAGAATTGCGCTGAAGCCTTACTTCGTGAAGGTGATAAAATCGTTCTTGGTTGCCGCGATTTTACACTCCCACATGTGCCACCTCGCAGTCGTTTTGGCAACAAAACCACATCCTTCATTTTTAAAACCCTTTGTGGTATAAAAATTTCTGATACACAAACAGGTCTTCGCGGTTTTCCTGTAAAGCATTTGCCATTTTTGCTTAAGGTCAAGGGCGAGCGTTTCGAATATGAAACAAATATGCTTTTAAAGTTTAAGCAGGCCGGTATTGAGCTATTTGAAGTTACCATTAAGACAATTTATGAAGAACCGGGTGAACATAAATCCCACTTTAAAACCGTAAGGGATTCTATCCGTGTTTATAGCTTTATTTTGGGATTTTGGCTTTCTTCAACTGCATCAGCAATAATTGATTTGTTGATATTTTATTTACTTACAAAGCTTTGTGGCGGCATTTTCGGTAGCTTAAGCGTTTTAATTTCTACCGTTATTGCTAGAGCAGTATCTTCTTTTGCTAACTTTACAATCAACCGTAGCCAAGTGTTTGATTTTGACGGCAGCAGTAAAAAAGCAATTCTTCGTTATTATGCTTTGGCAATTCCTCAAATGCTTGTGTCAGCAGGCCTTGTGTCATTACTTTCAATTCTTTTTTCAGCTAATCTCGAAGTTAAAACGGATTTAAAATTGTTGGT
>JAZKZS010000027.1:0-7723 GCA_045612765.1 Acutalibacteraceae bacterium | reverse complement strand
TTCTGTTTACAGCTATGTTGCCGACACAAATTCTTGGAAGACCACATTTGATGGCGCTGAATACTATCTTGGTACTTACAGCAACTTCAACACTGTAAGTGCTTCTAAGACTTCTTACATCACCGCTGCTAACACCGGCGTCTCTCAGTTCCCTGCAAACATCGTTTCTCTTACATTAAAGCCTATTGCTCCCGTTAGCAAGTCTCAACCCGCAGCAAACACTGCTTACAAGTTTAGTCTTTATCAAACCACACTTGGTAAGACCCTTTATGTAACAGGCGAAGTAAGTGGCAGATATCTTGCTACTACCGATAAGCTTTCTAAGGCTGCTGACGTTTACGCTGAAGCAGTTACAGGTGGTTACAAGTTCTACATCCTTGATGGGGAAACCAAGAAGTACATCACTATTTACAACAATGCAGAAAACAAGCTTTCTGTTAAATATGATGCAGCCGGCACTTCTGTTTACAGCTATGTTGCTGAAACAAACTGCTGGAAGACCACATTTGATGGCGCTGAATACTATCTCGGTACCTACAGCAACTTCAACACTGTAAGCGCTTCTAAGACATCTTACATCACCGCTGCTAACACCGGCGTTTCTCAGTTCCCTGCAAATATTTGCGCTATGGAATTCTATAAGCCCGGTACCGATGCGGATGATGATAATGATGATGCCGACGATAACAACTCTGGTTCAAGCACCACAACTCCTTCTACCGCTACAAGCTTCAACCCCAACACCTTTACTGCTAACTCTTCTTACGGCACCTACACTTCAACTGACGGTTGGTCAACTTCTAACTGTGCTATTGTTAACACAGATGTAAACGAAAGCTATGCTTTACCAGGTACTGCAGTAGTGCTTAGAGGTAGAAAAGACCAGCAAGGTGTTTTAACTTCTTGCTTATATGCTAATGGTATTAAATCATTAACCTTTAAGTATGGTTATGGTTATACTGAAACTAAAGGTTTCGAATTAGCTATCAGAATCAAAAACAGTGCAGGTACAGTTGTTGCTCAAACAACTTTAACTAAAGATAATCTAACCAAGGGCACAACCAATGACTACACTTGGACTTTAGGTACTGCTGTAAGTGGTAACTTCACTATTGAATTTGCTAACCTTGGCACTGACTCAGGTAATAAACATCGTTTATCTATCTGGGACATTTCTTGGGTTAACAATAAATAATCTATTGGTTTCTGTTTAATTGATTCCTAAATAAAAATAACCGTACCCGAAAGGGTGCGGTTATTTTTTGTGCTTGCTTTTATTGTCATTGGCTCCCTCCGAGAGGGAGCTGTCAACGAAGTTGACTGAAGGAGAATTGCGATGACTATAATCAAAATAGCGATTATTGTTAATTTCCGTATACTCCTTCCGTCTTTTTGCTTTGCAAAAATCCACCTCCCTCTCGGAGGGAGGCATATGAAAACAAAAATCCCCCTTAATCAAAGGAGGATTTTACAATCATATCAATATACTCGCAAACACCACTAAAATTTGTATTTACTTGATTATTAGAAAATCTTATAACCCTTAAATCAAACTCTTCCAAAATTTCAGTACGAAATTCATCATTTCTAATCCCATCCTCAGAAAAATGCTGTGAACCATCTATTTCAATAACAAGCTTGGCTTTATGACAATAAAAATCAACAATAAAATTCCCAATTGCCTTTTGCCGTTGAAATCTAATTGGATATTTTGCCAAAAAATCATACCATAAATGGTTTTCTTGCGGTGTGGCATTTCTTCTTAATTGTTTTGCTAATGATATATTTTTCTTATTGTATTCGATTGACATTTTTTAATCTCTTTTATACTTTTCAAATACCGCCATATCGGTGCGGGTTGCTATTAAAGGTGTAACCGAAATTGTTTTATTTAAAATCGCAACGGTGTCGCGGTTTAAATCATTGGGGCAAACGTCGGGTATCGGCTCGCCCTCTTGGTGATACATATCCCCTTCGTCATGCACAAAGCCGTCCGAAAAATAATGCGAACCCTGACGAGTAATTCTAATATCGCTTACCTTATCGGGAATGTTTACATTATAAATTAAGGTTTCATCAAAAAGGTTTTGGCTTACAATAAAATCATACGCCATATCAAAATACTGCGAAGCCTCACTTTGACTATGGGGGAAGGTTGAAAACGCAATACCCTTTATACCCATACGGGCCGCTTCAAAAACGGCAGCAACCGTGCCGGAATAAACAATATCCTGTCCGACGTTTACACCGTAATTAATGCCCGAAAGCACCAAATCGAATTTATCAGGAAGCGCTAGCGTACCAAAGCGCACACAGTCAGCGGGAGTCGAGCTCATAGAATATGCGGTAACACCTTCCAAAAAGTCAACCTTTTTAATTTCCTGCGGGTGCATAAAATCGATAGCGTGGCTCATTGCGCTTTGCTCTACCTTTGGGGCAACAACCGTAACCTCGCCAAGCTTTTTTGCCCAGTCAGCCAAAAGCTTAATACCTGGTGCGTTAATGCCGTCGTCATTGGTGATTAAAATTTTCATTATAGCCAATCCTCGTTATTTTCTTTATAATTTTTAATAAGTACGTCGGCATCACGAAGCACCTGCTTCATTTCACGTTTTGAATAAACCGTACCGCCTGCCGCACAAGCGTGACCGCCACCACGATACTGCTCGGCTAATTCGCTAACCGTTACAAAGCGCGAACGGAAACGAATGCGAATGGCGTCGTCATTTTCGATAAATGCAATCCAAATTAACGAGCCACGAATTGCATCAAGAAAACCAACCGATGCCGAAGCATCTTCATTTGAAAGGCTAAATTTTTTCTTCATTTTTTTGGTAACAAAAATGTATGCTACACCATTTTCGGTTAATTTAATTCTATTTTGTACGTAAGCTTCAAATTTAAGGTTTTTGTAATCCTTAAGGTAAAGGTTTGCGTAAAGAAGGTCGGTATTAATGCCTTGGTCTAGCATTACGCCAGCAAGACGCATTGTTTCACCGTCGACCTCGCGGTATCTGAAACGGCCCGAATCGGTCACCATACCCGCATAAATATAGGTTGCGGCTTGGCTGTTAATTTTAAGCTCATTTTTAAAGGTATCGTAAAAATCGGCAATCATCTCGCAAGCGGACGAACGGTGCTCCTCTACCCATTCCAAATCACCATAAGATTCAAGCGGAATGTGGTGGTCAATTTTTATAACCTCTTTACAAAGGTTAAACTTTTGGTTAGAAGCACGTTTTGCTGTGCCTGTATCAATTACAATGCCAAGAGCATCTTTATATTCCGCTTCGTTTAAAAGCTCGTCCTCGGTGCCTAAGAAGGCCATATAATCCGAATAGTCACAGTTTTGAAGCAAAACTGTCTTTTCGGGGAAGTTGAGCTTGATAAGCTCTTGCAAGCCCTTGGTCGAGCCTACTGCATCACCGTCGGGACGGAAATGACGGAATATTAAAATTTTGTTGTATTCTTTAATTTTATCTAATATTGCTTGTTTTATTTTTAGCATTAATTTTCTCCTAAAAGGTTTAAATCTTCAAGCATTTTAAATGCTTCTTCACGGCTTTTAAGTGTTGCACCGCTGGCCTTTGCGTGACCGCCACCGCCGTATTTAACAGCAATGGGGTTAATGTTGTATTTGTTAGAGCGAAGCTCGGCTAAAACGCCGTCGTCAGTTTCGGTAAAGTTTACCCAAATATTTACGCCCTTTATATCACCCATTGTGCCAACCATTGCACGTGAAATTGTAAAGGTGTCGGTATTATAGGTTGCGGCTTCTTCCTTAGTTGTGTAAATATATGCAACGTTATTTTCGGTAAACTGAATTTTTAAAACAAATTGCGCACGAAGACGGATAAACGAAAAATCGTCTGCATAAAGCTGTGCATAAATTTCGTTAGTGTCAAACCCTGCTTGCATAAGGTGCGATGCCAAACGGAAGGTATTTGCATTTGTGCTGTCATACCTAAAACGTCCCGAATCGGTCACCATGCCGGTATAAAGCGACTTTGCCGCAAGGGATGATAACTTCAAACCGCTTTCAATTGCAAATTCGGTAACTAAACCGCAGCAGCTTTCATAAGAAGTGTCGGTAACTTCAATATCGCAAATTTCTTCACAAAAAATGTGGTGGTCAATTCTTGCGGTAGCTTTGGCGGTTTTATAGCGGTCATCACTAATTAAAGCAGCGGCCGAGGTATCAAGCACGATTGCCAAAGCGTTGTTATAAACGCCGTCGTCAATTTGGTCCATTTGGCTTCCTTCCATAAAGCCGTAACGACTTGACCCGTCACCAACAGCATAAACCGTTTTGTTGGGAAAGTTTTCTTTTATAATTTCACGAAGACCAATTTGACTACCCAAAGCGTCGCCGTCGGGCTTTGAATGGCGGTGAATTATAATGGTGTCAAACTGTTTTATAGCTTCTAATATTTTTTCAAACATAATTTTTCTCACTTAATCATCAAAATAGCCCCTGTAAACTACGGGGTAATTAGCGTTGGGGAACATATATTTATGCAGCTCGATAAAATAATCGTCGGTCATACTTGCAATAAAGTCCACAATAATTTGGTTTGGTTCGTTCTTTTCATAAGGTGTTTTAGGCGGATTACGAAGCGCCTTAACATAATTAATATGCTTTGTAAAAATGGGCGAATTTGTTTTTTGAAGCTTTAAATCCTCCAAAAGCTGACCGTAAATGTCTGCCATCATAGGCTTAACGGTTGCGTCCAAACGGGCATCAGCGGCGGCGTGGTTATAAATTTTTTCGTAATTATCCTTTTTCGATTCCTTAAGCGCTTCAAAATGCTTTTTATCCATCTTGATATAAGGCTTACCGTAACTATTTTCAATAATATTAACCATTAAATTGTTAATAATTTCAGAATTAAGCGAGCCAATATCCTCGTTATAAAAATCGTTAGCATCCGCCATTTTTGAAATTATAGCATCCTGTCTGTCACGGCCGAGATATGCAATAATGTCAGAAATTTTAACCACTGCACCCTCTAAGGTTGAGGGAGCAATTTTGTTGGCAAAGTTGCGGTCCTGCGCGCATTTTTCCATAATTTCGTCAAATTCTTGGAAGCCTGATAATTTTGCAGGGTAATATTCCTCAAGCTCGATTTCACCGTTATGTGCGGCAATACCGTCAAGGGTTTGAAGGGTTAAATTGCAGGAATAAATTTTATCAAGCACACGTACCGAATGAATGTTATGCAAAAAACGGCGACCTGTGTGTGCACGGTATAATTCATCAAGATATTTTTCGCCCGAATGTGCAAAAGCGGGGTGACCAATGTCGTGACCTAAGGCGATAGATTCTATAAGCTCCTGATTCAAATTCAAAGCGCCGCCGATTGTACGCGCAATACGTGAAACAAACTGCACATGCAAGAAACGGCGTGTAATGTCATCGTTTTTCCAAAGTGAGTATACCTGTGTTTTGTCGGCATAACGGCTGTAAAAGGGGCAATGTAAAATTTTATCACTATCACGCACAAAGGGGGTACGCCAAATATTTGCCTTGTCTATTGTGGTATCACGTCTATAAGCGTCCCTATCGTTAAAGCCATATTTTAAAAAGGTTGCGTTTTGTTTTTCGGTTTCCATTCGTTTAACCAATTCGTTAGAAAGTTGTTCCTTACGCAAAAAAATCCCACCTTTTAATTTAAAATTTACATACACAATTATTATAACATATAATTTATTTTTTGGCAATTTAGAAATATAAAAAAATACCTGCTAAATGCAGGTATTTTTAAATTCCTTTAATTGTAAAAAAAATTCATAGGGTACTGCAAGCTGTCCTGTGCCCTTACCAAGTGAAATATGCGGTTTATTTGTGCCGTGATAATCACTGCCACCGCTTTGTAAAAAGCCAAATTCATTTGCAATGTTAATTGCCTTTTTGGTGGTTTCATCGTCATACATTGGGTAAAGGGTTTCCATTCCGACAAGACCGGCCGCCTTGGCTTTTGGCCAAAATTCCTTTAAAATCTCAGGTGAGGCGCTAAAAAGCGGGTGCGCAATTACAGGCACTGCACCAACCCTTCGCAAAAGGGCTATGGTTTCAAGTGTGTCAAGCCTTTTGGGCGAGGTGTAAAATTCACCGCCAGAACGCAAAATGGTTTTAAAAGCTTCCTTAACGCTGGTTACATACCCTTTCTCAACCATTGCCTTGGCAACGTGGGCACGGTTTATATGACCGTTTGGTGTGGCGGCAATAAGGCTTTGATAATCAACCTCATACCCACCCTTGTTTAAATCCTCAACTAGCTTTTTGGTAGCAAGGGTTTTGCGCTTATTCATATCGTTGCAAAATTCTTCCAAAACAGGAAAAGCCTTTTCGTCAATAAAAAGTCCTAGAATATGCAGTTCAATTTCGTTATATTCGGTGCTAAATTCGCACCCTAAAACCGCTTCAATATCCATATTTTCAGCGGCGGCTTTAAATTCCGGTAAACCGTCAACAACGTTATGGTCACAAAGCGCAATTGCCGAAAGGCCACATTCATACGCTTTATTTAACAAATCTGTCGGGGAAAGTGTTCCGTCCGAAAAAAAGGAATGTGTGTGCAAGTCACAGGTTTTCATCATAAGCCCCCTTATATTTTAATTATACCATTTTAAAAAACTTATGTAAAGAAAGTTATTTGAAAAAATTATAATATATGGTATAATATTTAAAAGGTCAAAGGGGTGAAAAAATGAAACGGTTTAAAAAGGTTTATATTGAAATTTCAAATATTTGCAATTTAAAATGCAGTTTTTGTCCGGGTACACACCGCACACCAAAAATGATGGATATTACCGAATTTAAAAGGGTTATAAATCAGGTCGCCCCCTTTACCGATTACGTTTATTTTCACCTTTTGGGCGAGCCACTGTTGCACCCGAATTTGAAGGATTTTTTAAATATTTGTGAAGAAAACAACCTAAAGGTTATAATTACCACCAACGGCACACTTTTAAATAAGCAAATAAATGTGCTTTTAAATTCAAATTCGCATTACAAATCCGTTATTTCGCTTCACAGCTTTGAAGCCAACCTTAACGAAAATTTTAACGATTATATTAATAACTGTTTAAGCTATGCCAAAACTGCCGAAGGCAAAAAAATTGTTGTGCTAAGGCTTTGGAACAGCGGTGGAGAAGATAAATTAAACCACGATATTTTACAAAAAATTGAGGGCGTATTCCCTGCCCCTTGGCGTGACACCCGTGGCGGAAAGCAGATTGGCGACAATATATACATTCAGTTTGGTGATAAATTCGACTGGCCCGATATTAAAAGCACAAACGAAAGCGAAGCGGCTTTTTGCTATGGTATGCGTGACCAAATAGGCGTTTTGTGTAACGGCACGGTCGTGCCCTGCTGTTTAGACAATAACGGTGAAATTAACCTTGGTAATGTTTTTAAAAGTGATTTAAATAATATTATAAACACCCCACGTGCGCAAAGCATTTATAACGGCTTTTCAAACCGCAAGGCTATGGAAAAGCTTTGTAAAAAATGTACCTTTGCAAGAAAATTTTAAAAGTATACCCGCTATGGAAATTCCATGGCGGGTATATTGTTTAAATTATAGTTTATCGGGCGGACGGAATTGTAAAAACAAAAGGCTCCCTTGTGTAAAGGGAGCTGGATTTTTGCAAAGCAAAAAGACTGAGGGATTGTAAAAAATAAAAAACATGTTATTTGTTATGTTTTGTAATGATA
>JAZKZS010000026.1:0-23800 GCA_045612765.1 Acutalibacteraceae bacterium | reverse complement strand
GAATATATTTTATGTAATATATATGGTTATGATAATTCAATTTGTAAATTGATGTATAAGTATTGCGAATATGCATCACAAAACGTTACAAGCATACTATTTTCAGATGGCATGGAGGAGATGATTTATCAAGTGAAGTTTTCTGGTGCTATTGCAAGATGGGATTATTTGATTACTCTGTTTCGTACTTATTATCAAATTAATGATGCGATGATTGATGAATTTCGTAGACTAAAGGATAAATGGAATATAGTGAATAACAAATTGAGAAAATGCAGTATAACGAGAAAAATTGAATATTATCAAAATATCTTTAATGTAGATATACCGCAATTATTAGAGAATGAATTGATCATTTACAAAACAATAGCAAATTTACGGGGTATTAATAATGATTCAACTTATAGATAAAAAAAACAATCTTTCACAAGCTAATATGGCTTTGATACTTAGCAGATATAAGCGTAAAGGTTATGTTGTTATTGGAGTGGGATATCCTTTTTTTCGAAATGAGTTTCAAGGTCTTGTCAAAATGTGCGATTACTTTGTGGATGATTTACAATGCGAGTACACTCTTGGGTGGGAAGAGGTGTATTTGATTAAAGATGTTTCGATATTGGAACGTTTAGAAAGAGTTGTTGTTTTAGCATTGTCTAATAACCGAATGAACATTTTGAATAGAATAGAAACTGAATATCCTAATGTTTCTATATATAGGTTTTACGAAGGGGAATATACATATTTATCGACTATTTCCGATATTGAGAAGTCTTCAAGTTTTACATTGTGCACATTAGATACTACCAACCTTTCAATTCCTAATGGAATTAATGTAAATGGGATATGTTCTATAGCACATAAAAGCAGTAGCTTGTTAAAGTTATATTCGTTAATGCTAAATGATGGTTCATTTATAAAATCCGTAAGTCGTAATGTAAACAGTATTGATGCCTTAATACTGGGTAAAGAAGCAAAAGTTTGGTTAGATTTAGAATCAACCTGTTTTATAAGAAATTGTTATCTTGGTAAAAACTCAAAGTTACATATATATGCGGGACAAGCTCAAATTGAAGATGTTTATTTTGGCGATAATTGCATTGTTCATGTCTATGATAAATTAATTATTGGATCCGGAAGTGTTTTTTCGTGGAATGTAAGCATACTAGACGGAGATGGACACACTTTAGAAACAAACAAAAAGATTAATAGTGCGATGGGAATTACTATCGGTAAAAATGTTTGGGTTGGCAATAATGTGATAATTCTCAAAGGTGTTAATATTGGAGAAGGAAGTGTTATAGGTGCAGGAAGCGTAGTTACACATTCAATTCCCCCACATTCTTTAGCGGTTGGAAATCCAGCGAAAGTCATCAAAACTAATGTGAAATGGGATTATGGATATAAATTTTAAAAGGTAGTGGTTAAGATGAATAGACGAATTATAGAGATTATTAAGGTTAACACAGAATGTAGCAATGAGATTTCTGAGGATTCATTATTGTGTGATTTGGAAATGACTTCTATTGATTTTGTGAAAATCGTTATAGAAATAGAAACTGAATTTAACATTGAATTTGAAGATGAAAAATTACAGTTTTCAGAATTTCCCACTGTTCAGTCTTTAATTGACTATGTAGAGGAAAAGGTGAAATAAAAAAATGAACATTGACATAGAAAACAAGGTTGTAGTTATCACTGGGGCTTCACGAGGAATTGGCAGTCAATTGGCTAAAGCATTTGCCGCTGAAAAAGCTATCGTTGTTATGAATTATTATAACAGCAAAAAAGAAGCGGAAACTGTTTTTGAAGAAGTTATCAAAAACTCACCGTCATCAATATTAATTAGAGCTGATATAAGAAATCCGACTGATGTTTCGGCAATGTATCATAAAGTTATTCGTAAAGTTGGACGTGTTGATGTTTTGATTAACAATGCGGGAATATGTGATGATAATTTTATCCAAATGATGCCATTAGAACAATGGCAAAAGGTGATTGATGTTAATTTAACAGGGACTTTTTTATGTTGCAGAGAGTTTTCAAAATCAATGATCAAAGACAAAGTAGGCAAGATAATTAATATAGCTTCTTTGAAAGGTCAAGTCGGTTCGGCGGGGCAAGTGAATTATGCTGCCTCAAAATCTGGTATTATAGCATTTACAAAATCATTAGCAAAGGAGTTGAGTGTATATAATATTTCGGTTAATGCTGTTTGTCCTGGTTTTATTGTTACAGACTTAAATAGACATAATAGGGAAAAATATTCTATTGCAAAAACCAAAAGTTTATTGCCAATCGATAGTTCAATGAAGGATTGCATCAATTTTTGCTTATTTTTGTCATCAACATTAATTTCTGGTGCAAGCGGTCAAGTATACAATATTGATTCAAGAATAATGTAAATAAAAGAAAGGTGATATAGTGTGAAGAATAAAACATTAGTAAAAAATAATAAGTATAGCAATTTTGTAGATCGAATTTGTGATGAGAAAATGTATCATGCATTAAATATTCAACGTATTGTAATAAATTCATTTGTTGAATTTATGAGCCAAAATAATGTTAAGCAGATGATGCCATTGATGTTAACAACTGAAACAGATCCACTTAACCATAGTGTTTTTGAGGCGAAAATCAAATATTACGATAATACGCTTTCTTTGATGAAGAGCATGATTCTTCATAAACAGATTATATTGGCTAATCCAGATATTGACTCGGTTTTTATAATTTCTCCTAATGTTAGATTGGAAAAAAAGGAGACTTCTATTCGAGGCAGGCATCTAATTGAATTCACACAAGTGGATTTTGAATTTAAAAACAAGGACAAGGAATTTGTCAAGAATTTTATGGAAGACTTATATATTTATATTTTCACTGCCGTTGTTAACGAGTGTGTGGAGGATCTAAAATATTTTAATAGAAAATTAAATATTCCTCAGAAACCATTTCATACATATGATGCCAAGAAACTGGAAGAAAAATACGGTTCAGAATATGAAGATGTTTTATCGAAAAACAGTACAGAGCTTTTTTGGATAGAAAATCTAGATAGGTGGTTTTACGATAAAGAAGATCAAAGTATGAAAGGAAGTTTTCTAAATTTCGATATAATATATCCAGAGGGCTTTGGAGAAGGATCATCTGGAGCGGTCAGAGAAGTCGACTACCATAAACTAATAGAACGAATGAAAACAACAGAATGCAATCCGGAAGATTATAAAATATATTTGGATATGGTCTATCAAAAAAAAGTTCCACAAACAGCAGGTGCTGGTATAGGTTTCGAAAGACTAATTAGATACATTTGCGGTGAAAAAGAAACCGAACTACTATGTCCTTTTGCTAGAAATGCAGGAGAAGAAATTTTATTATGAACGGAGAAAATAATATGGAAAAATTATATAATAAAATCACAAGCAGTGATATCAGTCATTTGATGAATATTCAAACAAAACTTGTAGAGGGAATTTATGAGTTTTTCTCAATGAAAAAAGTTCATTACATTTTGCCGGTAATTTTATCATCAGAAACAGACAAATTGCAAAATGAAGTATTAGATTGTAATATTTCGTACTATGGTCAAAAAATCAATTTAATGAAAAGTATGATCCTTCAGAAGCAACTAGCTTTATTAAATGAAAGCATAGATAGTATTTATACAATATCTCCGTGTGTTAGATTAGAAAAAAGAGAAAAATTTATAAAAGGGCGCCATTCAATAGAGTTTCAACAACTAGACTTTGAGTTCAAAAATAAAGACTGTGAATATGTTATGGATTTTGTAGAAGAATTAATAGTTTATATTTTTAAGAAAGTTGTGGAAGATTGTGGGGATGATTTGAAATATTTTGGTAGGAATATTTCTATACCTAAAAGACCTTTTGCAAGATATGATAATAAGCAGTGCTTGGCGGAGATGGGAAAAGACTATGAAATGTATTTATCCAGAAACAGTAACGATTTGTTTTGGATAACAAATTTTGATAGATGGATTTATGATAAATCTATCTATCAAAATGGCATTCGAAAAAATCTGAATTATGATATAATTCTTCCAGAAGGTTTTTGTGAACTTGGCTCGGGTGGTGAGAGGGAAACAGACAAAGAAATTATAATTTCAAAGATGCATGATTCAAAAATGGACATGCAAGACCATGTAAACTATTTAAATTTTTTGGATTTCGGATTTGTTGAAAGTGCAGGAATAGGGTTAGGAATACAAAGGTTTTTGAGGTTTTTTACTGGCAAATATGATATTGACAATGTTCTTCCTTTTGAAAGATCTGTAAGTAATCGTATTGTACTATAGGGATGTGATTATATTGAATAAATTGCTAGAAATTGTAAGTTATGCTTGTGAAAATGTGGATTTCTATAGGAATAAGTCTGACTTGTATAAATTAAATGATGTTTCTGAATTTAGAAATATACCTTTGCTTACTAAAAATGATATTCAGAACAATATCAATGAATTTTTGTCTAATGAATACGATTTTTCTTCGTTAATCAAAGAAAATACAAGCGGTTCATCAGGAAAAACGTTAACGATATATAAAGATGTTTCGGAAAGAGTAAAAGCGGATATGCAGTTATGGAAGAGAAGAAAAATATATTATGCGGATATATTTAAAATTCCCATTGTAAAATTCTATGCTTATCGGAGAAAAAAAGATAAGTTAGTAAGTGAATCTATTTACATCGATGGTAAAGAAATCAATTTTTCCCTTTTTGATTTAAGTGACGAACAATTGTTTAAATATGTGGAAGTTATAAAGGGATTGGAGAAATGTTGGTTTTTTGCAGCACCATCTGTCATGCTGATTTTTGCTAATTTTTTATCAAGACATAAAATTTCACTTAACAATGTAGTGCTTATTGAATTGACGGGAGAGATGGTTACAAAAAAACAAGAAGAATATATTTCAAAAAATTTCAATTGTAAATGTGTTAATCATTATGGTAGCAGAGAGTTTTGGGGTATTGCTTATGAGTGCCCATGTGGGAATTTGCATGTTTTTGATGATTATGTCTATGCAGAGGTTATCGATGAAGATGGAAAAAACTTGGAATATGAACAGGAGGGGTATCTTTGCTATACAGGTTTAGAAAAATATGCTATGCCTCTAATCAGATATTTACAAGGTGACATAGGGTATCTAAAAAAATCTGCATGTGCTTGTGGCTCTACAGCAGATATTTTATGTCTTAGTGGCGGAAGAGTAACGGATTATATTACTACAGTGAAGGGTGAGACTGTTAATTCTATGTTACTATTTTATATCATTGAATTAATCAACTTTGAAAGAATAAAGATTCTGCAATTTCAATTTATACAAAATAACATAGATAACTTTTTCGCTTCAATAGTTTTGGTTGATAAAAAAGAGTCGGAAAGACTAGTAAGTGAGCAATTAAGGTCATTGTTATCTAAATATTTAAAAAGCGATGTGGAATTAAAGGTTGATTTTGTGTCCGCAGTAGAATTTGATAAAATTAGTAACAAACATAAATACTTTATTAATCATACGAATAAGTCCATTCCATCGTAGGCAAATGATATTGCTTTGTTAGAATACTTTTTTTCCAATTCTAGATAATCGTCGAATGATAATTTATCTATTTCCTCTAAGTGAGTTAAAAGTGTTTTTTTAGGTGCATAGTTATCTATAATTTTAAGAATATCACTTTCAAAATGAGTGGTGGTATTATTCATATACTTTAAGTAACCAATTCCTAATATCATAACATCAATATTGTATAAACTTTCAAGTTCAAGGGGGATGTATTTGGCATGGCATGGACAAAAAAATACACTTTTGTTGTGTTGTTGAATTAGGTAACCCTGTACATCGCTACAATTAAGTGGAACTCTGGTTATACGTATGTTGCCAAAACGATAATTGGATTCATTATGAATTATTTTACACATGGATTTACTTTCTAAATAGTCAAACACTGATTGAAACGAATTAATTGATATATTAATTTTGTTTTCGGGCATATATACATTTATTATTTCATCTTGGGAGTTGTGTAGTATTTCGATAATACGATATCCCATGGTGTGATCAGGGTGGAAATGCGTATAAAAAATATTATTTATATGTTCGATAGAGTGTGTGTTTAACTGTTCATTAATGCAATCAGGGGTGTCAAAAAGCGCATAAATATCGTAAAGAAATAAACTTTGTGTGGTACGTTTGTACGGAAACCCTTTAATTCGGGCTTCAGCACATATTTTACAATTACATGTTGCACTCGGTATTGGATAAACACCACCACTGCCCAAAAATTTAAAATGCATAATATTTCTCCTCCTAAAATGCGGTAGAATTACTTTAACAGTATATCAAATAATACTATCTTATACAAGTTTTTTATGAACAATAAAGTTAAATTTGGGTGTAAATATTTAATTTAATTATGAATTGAAAAGAAAATACTAATTAAGGGAGTGTGCTGTAATAGGTGAAGAAGAAATTAGATATTGCAAATAGTGTTTTTATAAATTCAGAATGCTGGACATATTATAAATTTGCTATCATGCAGACCAGTGATTATTTTGAAACATGGCTAACGAACCATATGGAACTTTACATTGATCAAAATGGTAATGCGGTTTTTGGTAATGAGGGGATGATGTATCCATTATCGTATTACAGTGATATTTTGAATATAAGTGAAAAACACATTTTAGATGTACCTGCTGAGAAAGTTGTAGGCTTTCTAATGAAGCAAATTGATAGTGGCAATTATGTTATTCTTGATTTGAATTATAAAAGAATATTATTCCCCGATACAGATGAATTTCAGTTACACGAAACTTTGATATATGGTTACGATCTTGAAAAGAAAGAATTTATAGTTCCAATAATGAAAAAGGGCGTTTTCAAGGAGAACAAAGTTAGCTTTGATGTTTTGGTAAAATCTTATAAGGAGAGTTTTGACTATTATCAAAATGATATTAATCGTTTATTCAACAGAAGGTTATGGTTTTTAGGAATCACAATCATTAAGCTAAAAAATGATTGTGATAATGCAAATAAGTTTTATGACTTAATTAAAAAAATCAATATACACTTGGAAGGAAGAATATACACTAAAAGACATAGAACATCTGAAGAAGGAGATAAGGGATACACTTTTTACACGGGTGTTTCTTGTTTGAGTTATATCGTTTGTCTGATTGAAGAGGGCTTAGAAAATTGTTCAATTGAAAATGCTGCTATTGCAGAAAAATATAGGAAGGCATGTTTGAAAATTTTTGAGAGTCAGAAAATGATTTTGCATTTGTTAAAATGGGCTTATTTTAATTTAGAGGTAAATGATGTTGATGCGAATTTACTTATAAAAGAATATGAGCATTGCTGCAGCAAAACTAATGCTGCTGTACTGCTGTTTTATAAATATCGGACACTCAAAGAACCTAATATAATTAATCGGATATTAAAAAATTTGAAGAACTCGCTTGAGATAGAGATTAAAATATTGCCAGACATTATGGAACAAATAAAAAAACATTTTATTGATAATAATTTGAAAAGAAATTATGATATTATAAAATAACATTGAAAGAGGCAAAGAAGATGGATATTAATTTGACCATGCAAGAAAGATTAAGTTTGTATAATCAATATACAATTCTTCAAAAATTATCATTAATTCAAGGAGATGAACATGAAGCGGAGTTTTATGAACTGAGAGCAAAAATAGTTTCAGAAGGATATCTCTATGACTATTACATGTTGACTGAGTGCATTTCTGATGATTTTTCATTAGAAGATGCAAAGCTTGTATGGGATACTTTAGATATGTATTCTGCAATATATTATTCATATAGTAGAATTGAAAATCCAAAACTGACAAGTGAACAAATACGTTTTGAGGGATTCGACGGTAATTATGAAACCAGGAGTATGGTTTATTGTAGGTTCATTGTTAATGAATTAGAAAGATATGCAGAATTTAAAGAAAAAGGATATAATGATTACAATTCTCACTGTCAACGCTGCGATAAATATAAAGCTATGATACAAAAATGGAATGATATGGGCAAAAGTTACGAACTAAATGAAGAACAGATAGAGGAGCTCATAAAAACATATTAATGGAGTGTAAATAGGGCGATAAAAGTATTTTCTGTTTTTATAGTATTAAAGCCATTGTAATGCAATGGCTTTAATTTTTTATCTTAAATAGATTTGATCGGTTAATATATTTTTGACTTTAATCACATAGTAAAGAGAAACCAAAGAAGCAGTCATTTGCTGATTTATATAAATATTCTCACATTGGTTCGAATGTCTTATTCGTAAAAATGTGTAAAATAGGTATTTGAAAATTTGAAAAAATGTGTTTTAAAGGAAAAGACGCTATAATGATGGTAGATTTAAAATCGCTATTTTGGGGTGCTTTTCTATGAAAAAGCCCCAATTAGCATATTTAAAATCGCTATTTTTCAAAACGGGCAAATTATTACACTTTTATACTTGACACTTGGAAAGTTCTGTGTTAAAATAAACCCAAACTTAATAATTACCTATTCTGTCGCGAAAGATTTTTGGTCGAAGGCATGTTTAAATACACGCCGGGGTTGTTTGAGATACGTATTTAATACGTTTCGGGTTTCGGGCAATACCGGGTTAGGTGTTTTAAACGTGTTTTTTATAACTGAAATTTAGCACCTATCTCCGGATGGGTGCTTTTGTTATTTCATAGGGGCCACGAAAGTGGGAAATAGTAAAACACTCCATCTCTTATTAAGTTCAATTAGATATTCTTTGAAAGGATGGAGGATGAATGAAATCGGACCGATACGATGAACTCGATTATTTAATTGGCTTCACTGTCTGTGAGAAGATGTACAATGAAGGCGTTATGACATTCGAGACATTTTGCAGGATTAATCGGGCTATGGCCCGAACTGTTGGTGTAGAACCGATTATCGAACTCTCGCACATTCGTCAAGAATCCTCAGATTTAGTAAAATGGTAGTACCATTTTATGAAAGTGAGGTAATCTAATGGAAAACGAATTTAGAAGAGAGGTATTTGTTCTAAAGCCAACAAGCAAAGGAGAAAAAGAAAAAGCAAAACTCCGTGTAGCCGCGTACTGTAGGGTTAGTACCGACTCGGAGGACCAGGTACATTCCTTTATTGCTCAGGTAAAGTATTATACCGACTTTATCCGAGGCAGAGAGGATATGGTTTTGGTCGAAGTCTATGCTGATGAGGGAATTACCGGAACCACCACCAAAAAGCGTGACGAATTCAATCGTATGATGAGAGATTGTCGGGCGGGAAAAGTTGACCGCATCTATGTAAAAAGCGTGTCCCGTTTTGCAAGAAACGCGCTCGATTGTATTGAATACGTCAGAGAACTTAAAAAGCTTGGTGTATCGGTGTTCTTTGAAAGCGACGGTATAGATACAGAAAGCATGAATCACGAGCTGGTTCTGTATATTAAGAGCGCTTTCGCACAGGAAGAATCCCTTTCCAATTCCAAACGTGTCAGAAGATCTAACCAGATGCGTATGGAAACGGGTACATTTACCTTTTTGAATGCACCGTTCGGTTTTCGAATCGAAGACGATACCTTAGTGCCGATTCCTGAAGAGGCTGAAGTTGTACGTCAAATTTTCAGGTATTATCTACAGGGAATGGGCTTCGGTAAGATAGCACAAGAGCTGAATGGGCAGGATGTGCCGGGTAAACCTTGGGGTAAAGAAAGGATCAGGTATATTCTCAGTAATGAGAAATATATCGGTGATACACGTCACCAAAAAACATATACGCCGGAGGAACTGCCTTTTCGCAATAGGAGAAACAGGGGAGAAGTAGACCAGTATTATGTGACAAATTCCCATGAGGCAGTGTTGGATAAGGACACCTTTGCCGCTATTCAGGAAATGCTGAAAAAGAATCTGGAAAAGGAAGCCTTGAAAGCGGCTCCTCAGAAATACTTTTTTAGTGGAAAAATGTTCTGCGTGGATTGTGGTTGGGCGTATAAAAGAAGGGTGCAAAACGACATTGTTTACTGGGTGTGCTCCAAAAGCGGCACAGCCGGTCAGCGTTGCTGTACCCATCCTTTGAGCGAAGAGGTTATTGGAAAAACTTTTTGCAATATGTATAATAAGCTTCGTCAACACGAAAACGAACTGCTAAAAAGCACTTTAACTTGTCTTGTGGAACTCAAAGCGGCGGTGACCAAAAGTCGTTCTGAGGTTATAGACATTGATGAGAAGTTGATGAAAATAGCCGATAGACTTGCCTTTTATACGGAACAATATGAGGCAGGTGTTATTGATGACGGTGTATATAATGACAGAACGATTGCTGACAGGAAAAAAGTATCAGAGCTACGGACCAGGCGCAATAAACTACTCACTGATGATGAGGATGAACAGTGTATTGATGAATTGCGTCAGCTCATACTTTATCTGGAGTCGCAACCGAAGGCAATATTGTCGTTTAATGAAAATATCTTTGATGGTGTTGTTGAGCGTGTTACAGTCGAAGAAGATAAGCTGTGCTTTGAGATTAAATCCGGCATACTCCTAAAGGAGGTGATTGCATGGAATTAAGACGTATTTTTTACGGTTATCGCAAGGACCAGTTTGACTATTACATCGTGCAAGAGGAAGCCTTGGTTGTAAATAAAATCTTCCGTGATTATTTGGCCGGACATACGCTCTTGGAAATTGCCAAAGAGCTGACTGCAAAGCAGATTTCCTACTATAAGGATAAGACTCAGTGGACCAAAAATATGGTTTGCCGAATCATTGAAAATGAGCATTATTGCGGAGATGAGGAATATCCGCGTATTATTGATAGGGAAACCTTTGATAAAGCAGTAAAGCAAAAGGCAGAAAAGGGCGGAGTCAGAGAAAAAGACACCGAGGAAATTGCCTACCTTAAAGCCACCACTATATGCGAGACGTGCGGGAAACATTTTACCCGCAAAAGTAAGTATAAGGTGCGTGAACGTTGGCTTTGCTCGGGCGGTTGTCCTGCCACAATACAATACTTGGATGACCCTGTGTTGTTTTCAAGGATAAAAACGGTTATGAGTGCGGTGAGAAATCAGCCATACCTCATTATGCTGCCAAAGGGAGAAAGCACCTATGTACCGTCAAAGGATATTCGACTTAAGGAACGGCAGATAAAGTATTTGATTACACAGCCAAATCCAATGTTTCACCCAATTATGAAGCTGATATACGAAACCGTGACGGATAAATTTTCGGAGATGGAACTCGACCCTTCCGCCGGTGTTTCGGATGCGCTTTATGATTTGTTTTCGGAATATGAGCCAGAGGATGAACAGGCATTAGATATTCCGTTTATGAAAAAGACTGTATCTGCTATTATCATTCAGCCGGACGGTAATATCCGCATCCGATTTGTTAACGGTAAAGAAATCGGTAACGAGGAGGTGTGCGATAATGGTTGAAACTGCTGAAAGAAGAAGGGTTGTTACCAGGATTCCTGCCGATGCCGATAAAAGCTCACGCATTGCGTTCGGCAAACGAATGAAAGTAGCCGCCTATTGCCGCGTATCTACCGATGACGAAGATCAGCTTAATAGCTATCGCGTTCAAAAGGATTACTATACCCGTTATATTGCCAACAATGAAAAGTGGGAGTTTGTAGACGTATACGCCGATGAAGGTATTACAGGGACACAGGTAAAAAAGCGTGATGAATTTCTTCGTATGATAAAGGATTGCGAAAAGGGTAAAATCGATATGATCCTGACAAAATCGGTTTCCCGTTTTGCAAGAAATATCGTGGATAGTCTGTCTTTTGTGCGTAAGCTTAAGGCGATGGGTATTGCTATCTATTTTGAGGAGCAGAATATTAACTCGCTTAAAGAAGACAGTGAAACCTATATTGGTATTTACAGCGTTATGGCGCAATCGGAGAGTGAGAATATCAGCGCCAACGTTAAATGGGGCATATCAAAACGGATGGAGAATGGTACATACTGCTCTAATATGAATATGTTTGGGTACCGACGCGATAAAACTACCAAAGAAATAACTATCGTGGAAAGTGAAGCCGAGGTCGTTCGTTGGATATTCAATTTGTTCCTTGATGGCAAAAGTGCCTTGCAGATTAAGAACTGGCTTGAAGAAAACGGCATAAAAACCTTTTACGGTAAAAGCGTTTGGCAAACAACGTCAATTCTCGCCATACTGCAGAATGAAAAGTACTGCGGCGACGTTATGTATCAAAAGACTTACTGTGTTGACTGCCTGACCAAAAAGAAAAAAGTAAATAACGGTCAGAAGACAAAATACTTGGTGGTTAACGATCATCCCGCCATTATTCCTCGTGATGTTTTTAAGGCGGCGATGGCAGAATTCGCTCGCCGTAATGCTTTGCGAAGCAAATCTGATAATACTATTTCCTGCCGAGGAAGATACAGTGCGAAATATGTGTTAAGCGAACTGCTAATTTGTGAGGAATGCGGCAGTCATTTTCGCCGTAAAACAGTTAAGAAAAAAGACGGCGTTCATCACTATTGGCGCTGCATCAGCCGACTGGATCATAAGGATAAATACTGCGATTTTTCAACGGGGCTTGAGGAGAAAAACCTGCAGGCTGCTATTTGTCGTGCAATCTCCCGCGTGCTGCAGGGGAGAGAAGACGGATATGAGCTTTTGAAAAGCAAACTTATTTATGCTACTTCGGATGTGAATACCGATGAACTGTATCTGGTCGAAAAAGGAATTCATGATGAACAAATTCGGATTGAAGAACTTGCCGACCTGGCGATTCAGTCAAAATTTAATAGAGATAAGTACACCGAAGCCATCGCCGACTGTTCCCAAAGGATAAAAGACCTTAGAGAAAGGCGGGATATGCTTGTCATGCATATAAAGTGTAATGAAAAAGCCCGAGAAGAAATTGAACGGATTGAAAATTACACAAAACAGATGAAACCGGTTATGACTGAATTCGATGACGCCATTATTCACCGAATTGTGAATTCAATTCAGGTGACAAAAGATCTCAATTTAAGAATTTTTATAAAGGGTGGGGCACAGATCGTCGAGCCTCTGTTTCTTGATGAAGAAGAGTCGGCATAAATTTCAAAAAAGTAATAAAAAAACAAATAACTTTCTGCATTTTTTTATTGCGGAAAGTTATTTTTTATGGTATAATCAATTTGTAAGGAAAAACTGGGGAAAACCCAGTAAAATCAAGGGTTTCTCACCAGTTCTTTTTTGGACAGGAGAGCCAAAAAAAGAGATACTCAGTCGAGTATCTCTTTTTTTATCCATTGCGAAAGCAATGGTATATCACCACGCGTTAGCGTGTATATCATCACACCTTTAGGTGTGCGTAAAAAACCTTTCGCAATGATGATATACAAAACTTTGTTTTGATGATATGCAATTCCTTGCGGAATTGATGATATACAATGCTCCGCATTGATTTATTTCCGCTTTTATGCTATAATACACCCAAGGCGGTGATATTATGAAAAAGAAAACCAAAAAAGTTGCGATATGGATATGCCTTTTGGCCTTTGTCATTCCTTTTTTATTTTGGTGTGGCGCTTTGGTAAAAGACTGTCTGGTTACGGCAATATATAAAGATCAATTCAACAGCATAAAACTCGCTGAAACCGAAGAACCGATTTCTGAGTTTAACTGGTATAGAATCACGTCCTATTCGAATGAAAAAATTGTGATTTACTTTGTAAACACAATTGGAAAAGGTACGGATGGAGAATATAAAGTAGGTGGAGAGATGGTTTTCAGTAAAACACCCAACGGTTGGTATCATACCGATATGGTAGATAGCATTTTATGGTCAGGTGCTGGGTCGGCAGATGATTATATTTGGCCTTATTGGCACCATATATTTTTATCTTAAAGAAATCCTCGGTTTTTAACCAGTTCTTTTCGGGACACGAGAGACAAAAAACTCTCGTTCTTTTGAACGGGAGTTTTTTTATCCAAGCCGACAGGCTTGGTATATCATCAGCACGACAGGGCTGTATATCATCGCCGAAGGCGTATATCATCACACGAAGTGTGCATTTCTGTCGGCTTGATGATATACAAAACTTCGTTTTGATGATATGCAATTCCTACGGAATTGATGATATACAACGGCAAGCCGTTGATTTATTGCCGCTTTTATGCTATAATACACTCACGGTGGTGATGCTATGAAAAAAATGATTGCAGTTATTCTTTCTCTTTTTATGATTTGTACTTTTTCTGCTTGTTCATCAGAGAAGAATAATGAGGAAATCTTAATCACATCTCAAAATAGTCCCGACGGCGATTATTCAGTATGCTTATATCAAGTGGGAAGCCCACAATGGTCTTTTGGTTCGGTAGGCGCCAAGTTGGTTTTAAAAAAGTCAAATGGTGAAATTGTGGATGAAAAAGCATTTTCATTGGCAAATGATGGCGTGGGAGTTTATGAAGGCAATTTAAAATCGATTACTTGGTTGGAAAATGAGGTTGAGATTTTAATGGATGCAGATGAATGGCCGGAAGAATATTATGTTTTGAATTATGATAATAGTTAAAGAAAATTAGCGGTTTCAAGACCGGTTCTGTTTTGAGTGCTGGTTCTATCTAATCACCCAGACTCGAACCAACGACTTTGATTTAGAAATATATTGTTCGTATTTTATGCTATAATACACCTAAAGGTCGGTGATGAAATGTACATACTGATAATAACTATCATATTTGCAAGAATTTGTACAATTTATGACAGCAGAAGTTCAAAAGGCAAATATATAACCATAAAAAATAAGACTTTGGCGAAATTATTGATTGAAAATGAACACTTTTTTTACAAAGGTAAAAAAACATTACAAAAAGACCGAAATAAAATGTCTATTATTGGGTTGATATTTTATTTGTGCGATATTTTTATTATTATACTGTCGGTAATTCTTTCGTTTTTACCAAAAATTTCTTGTAAACCCTTTGAAATTGATACAAACAACCTACATTTTTTTGCAGATACAATAAACTTAAAACTTCCAATTTGTTTTACAATGATACTTTTGTGTGCAGAGCTTTTGTACTTTGGCATTACGTGGTTTCGTGATATTAAAAAGGTTGAACAAAAATGGATTAAGTGGTTAATTTTTGTTAGTTCAATAATTATTGGCTTGGTTTGTGGTGCGGTAATTATTGAAATGTTTTTTGAATTATTTAGATGGTAAAAAATTTAAAATTCCACAGTTTTTAGTTGAAAATATAGATGGTTTAATTTGAAGCAAGCGTAGGGATAGGCAGACTTATGCTGCGGCGTTTGGTTCTTACGTGATGTATCAATTTAATTAACAACATTCGTAGAGGCGAACTGTGTTCGCCCGAAGTGTATTGTGCCGGTTTGACGGGCGAACACAGTTCGCCCCTACGTGTATATCAATCTAATTCACTGCAAAAAAACTGAGAGTTTTTTAAGTTTTTTACATCTAATAAACAAAGATAAAATATATGGACGGTGGTTTTATGAAAAAATTAATAGCTATATCAATTTGTCTTGTGTTGTTTTTAACTTTTGTTGGTTGCAATAACGTTGAACAGCAAAATGAAGTGGCGAAAGCTGCTTTTCAAGAGATTTTAGAAAATAAACGTGATTTTTCTTATAAATGTTTGGTATTTGATAAAGTTACCGAAGAAAGCTTGGGAAAATTCAATTTTAAAACAGAAGTTAATGCCTTTAATTCATTTATTCCTGGGGGATACGCATATCTTGATTTTGACCGAGACGGCGTAGAAGAAATGTTAATTCATGATATGGGCTTATCATATTTTTTGATTTTAAAATATGATGGTAAAAAGGTTAACGGATATATTTTGGATGATAATATTGACTTAAAAAACGTCAAGACAAACGGAACGTTTATAACAGTAACTTATAATTTTGATGAAAACTACAAGATTACCGGCAATAATTATAATGTTTGCGAAGTTGAGTTTGACGGATTGGATTATAGCATCAATCACCTTGCATTTCAAAACCAAGATGATAATATCTATAAAATAGATAATAAAAACTCCACAAAGGATGAAGTTGAAGCATACATTAATAATTGGAAAAACAATACAACACAAATTGAGTGGTGCAAGATAAGCGGTTAATTGTATAGTTAACGATATTTTATAAGAAAATTAGGATTTAAAGTACATTTCATTCGTGTTATTAAGTTTAAATTACAAAAACTCCCGAATGCGCAAGCTTTTCGGGAGTTTTTCTTTTTTATTTATCAATTAAAACACTATTTTTTAAAAGAAATATTGAGAAGGTTAATGGTTTTATGATATATTTTAAAAAACAACTAATTTTTTTAAAAATTTACTGAGAGTTTTTAGTTGTAAAATCGTCTAACAAGTAAGGAGAAACCAAAGGAGGAATACCAAGTGGATAACGGTGTAAGTAGCTACCGCCGTTTTCTTAGTGGTGATGATGAGGGTTTGACCTTAATTATTAAGGAATATAAAGACGGGTTAATTCTTTATTTAAATAGTTACGTTAACAACATTTACGTAGCTGAAGAAATAATGGAAGAAACCTTTTTTAAGCTTGCCGTTAAAAAACCTAAATTCAATGAAAAAAGTTCATTTAAGACATGGCTTTACACCATTGGGCGAAATGTTGCAAAAGATTATATTAAGCATAATGCAAAATTTTCTACATCTCCAATTGAGGATGTGGAAAAATATTTAAAAGACGAAACGAACCTTGAAAACCTATATATTAAAAGCGAAAGAAAAATTGTTGTACATAGGGCTTTATGTGAATTAAAGTCCGAATATTATCAGGTTTTATGGCTTAGCTTTTTTGAAGAATTTTCCAACCAAGAAATTGCGCAAATAACGGGAAAATCGAAAAGGCAGGTTGAAAATTTGTTGTATAGAGCTAAGCAATCTCTTAAATTATTACTTAATAAGGAGGGGTTTCAATATGAAAAGCTATGAAGAAATAGTTAATAACGTTTTTAAGCGCAGGGACAAATATATAGCAAATAAAAAAAGGAAAAAAAGAATTATAGCATCTATTTTCGTTCCAACGGTTTATTGCATTGGCTTAATTATAGGTTTGGGGTTATGGCAAAACGGTTTTTTTAACAATGTTCCGGTTTTAAAAGACCCTCAAAACGTTTTAAACGGTGACACAAGCAACCCAACGGATAATAACACACATAACAATAATTCGGTATCCCGTCCATCAAATAATAACGGCGCGCAGGGCGGTACTGAGGACGACGACTTCACTTCTTCAACCCCAAGTAGAAATGAGAATTCAAATCCGTCAGAGGATACCTCATCAAATGAATCGTCAACCTATCCTCCTGTTGTGGAAGGAAATTATTTTATAGACAGTATAGATAAAGTGAATTTTTATTCAGCAAAAAAGGTTATTGACGAAAATTCCTTCTGGCCTTTTTCAACCAGCAGTAATTTTGCCGTGCCAAAAGTCGCGCCGCTTAGTAACATTTACGTAACCTATCCTATCGACCGCAATAAAGTTTTTACCACAACAATGGTTACTTATTTTACTATTAACCTAAATAATGAAAAGGGTTTTTTAGCACAAAAGCTTGGCGGAACAGGTGTTGTTGAGGTTGTTGTTACCGAAAACAATATAAATGATGTCGAGTCGATTATAACCTTTAAAAGAGAAAACAGGTATTATAGCTGTATTATGAACGGTGAAAGCCACTATGCAAATTCTGATATAATTAGCCGAAATTTTTCCTCCCACAAGTATATTAACGGCTTTAGCGTTGTTAAAAATCTTGAACAGGAAAATTATAAGTTTATTGTATATTATGATGGCGCAAAGGTTGTTGGGTTTGAATGTGCATCGTTTGACGGTACAACCGAAAAATACGAGGTAGACGAGGTAAAGCTGGTTGATGATTATTGTATTGTTATTTACACCAAAAAAACCTTTACCATAGCCCAACTGGAAGCGTATTTTAAAAAAGAAGCCTTTGGGCTTAATTTTAAAAAGAATAAAAGTGATTATTCAAAGATAATGATGTAAAATAATTTATGACGTGTTATAATATCTTAAACAAGGGGTGTATAAAAATGAAAAAAGTTATATGTTTAACGATTGTTTTGGTTTTGATTATGGGTGTTTTTACTGCTTGTAATAAAAACCAAAAGCAAGAGCCTGTAACCAATGGCGAAAATTCGCAAATAACCGGCACAAATAATACCGTTTCAGAGCAAGAAAATTTAAACAATTCAAAGGAAAGTGTTTCTTCAAAGCCAAATAAAACAAACAGCGCTAACAAAAACGAAGAAAACAAAACCGCACAAAGCAATTCCAACAAAGAAAATACTACTGTGACCGATAAGGGTTCGGCTTCTGATAATAGTGTTGCTGATAATATAGACAACGGCGTTTTAAAAAGTGCAAACGCAGAGCAAATGGTCGTGCCCGAAAATATGCAGTTGTTAAGCAAAAACAGCGCAAGGGAAGAAAACATAGGTCAAAGCATCAGAACAACGGTAGGCATATACGAGCTTGACGGCGCCGTAGTAAATTGGATAACCGAAGATGATTATATTTACGCTATAACCCAAGGTAACAACCGACTTGTTGTAATAAATTCTAAAAAAATGATGGCGGTTGCTAACATACCCCTTGCCGGAAAACCTGCAGAAATTAATATTTATGGAAATAAAATTTATATTTCGTTACCCGACCTATGTAAAATTGACGTTTTTTCAAAATCAAGCTATTCTAAACTGTCTTCACTTTATTTTGAACACGAGGTTTCATCCTTCTGTATTGATGGCAATTATGTTTATTACGCCGAACACGACCAGCATTGCGAAGTGTTTAGAAAAAATCTTGCTACAAATGAATTGCAAAAAATTTCTGGCGTTATGAACGGCTTTTTTTATCAACCAAAATTGTATTTGAATAAGAAAGATAATATTTTGTATGTAGGTGAATGTGGAAACTCAGGAAGCGCATTGTATTATTATGATGCAACAACCTTGCAGCTTAAGAGCTTTTTCAAAAAAGATAATTATGGTATAATGAATCATACAAGAGATATTTTTCATATCGGTGACGAAATTTTTTGGGGCAATTATCGTTTGTCGGACACAAACGCAAAAGAACTTATTGGCAGATACGGTGTGGCACAGTATGGCAGCGTTAACTTTGCATCAAAGGATGTTGTTTCAACCTATGAAGGTCTGTTTTTGACCGACACCTATGAATGCATTATCGATTATTTTGATGACGATTTTGATTATGAATATATACTTGTAACAGACTCTTATAACGTTTTCTTCAGAGATAGAGATTACTTAAAACGTAACATAATCATAGGGGTAAATTTTGGGGTGCAATAATAAAGTGAAAAAGCTTTTTATACTAACTATTACAGCCTTATTAATTGTTTGCAGTTTTTCAGCCTGCAAGGAAAACGCGCGGCAAGATTTTAAGAAAAACAACATTATTATAAAGGAAGAGTCTTCTGTTGAATCAAGCCCTTCAATTGACACGAATAATTTTTCTGATATAAGCTCGACAACTGAATTTGAAGACGTTTTTGAGGATGAAGAGATATATGAAGAAGTTGAAGAAGAATTTGAAGAAGAATTTGAAGAGGAAAATGATGAAGCCACAGTTGAATTGGTGGGGGTAAATAAGCTCCGTCCCGATTATGACTTAGGTACGTGCAAGGATTTAAGCGGTAACGTTACGGTTGTAATTTTTTACTTGAACGATTTTGAAAGCAGTTGGACAAGTGAAGAAATTAATAAATTTACCGAAAGGGAAGTTAAACCGGGGTTAAGGTTTTTGGAAAATTCCGCCCGAAAATTTGGAAAACAGCTAAATATAAAAATTGAGGAAATTCATTCTGATATATATTATGAGGATGAGGTTGAAACAAATATCAAGGAAAGCGGATACGCCACAATAAACGCTTTGGATGCGGCGGCAAAAAGCCTAGGGTATTCCAGCGACCAAGATTTTATAAACAGCTATAAGAAAAAATATTCAACCGAGGTTATATGTTATTGTGCTTTTAATAAGGAAGGCAATTCGTATGCTTTAAATCCAAAACGTGGCACCGACATTGATATTGAAGAGCACGTTTTGTTGTTTGCGTATGACATTGGTGCAAAAGATTTTGAGTTTGTGGGTTGGCAATCGTCGGTGGTGGCACACGAAACCTTGCATCTTTACGGGGCAGAGGATTATTACAATCCCGAAGAAAGAAAAAAATTGGCGGCAAAATATTATCCAAATGATATAATGCTTTCTTGCAAATATTATTTAATGCTTAACGATTTTGGCGACATTACCGCATTTTATATTGGTTGGACGGATACCCCGCCGGAGCTAATCCTTGAAGAAACGTGGTAATTAGGGACGCAATATAAAGGAGGATATAGAATATGGATAGAGCAAAATCGAAAAATATTCTAATTTCTATAATTGTATTGCTTTTAATAATATTAACTGTCGGTTATGGTGGTTATTTAATTAAACGTAATTTTGGTTATACCTGTGTTGATTCAAGTGAAAGCTTTTTGAATGCAGATTACGTTTCTTTCAATGGTGGGTATTCAGCGCAACAGTTTTTTGAAAAATATGTCGATACCGCCGAATACAAAAATATTTCTTTTAAATATGCGGATTCAGAAAAAATTATATGGTTGGAAGAATTTTACTCAACATTTGTATTGGATATACAATATAAAAAAGAAAAATATGAAGTTTTGAAACAAGAATTACTTTTGCATACCAATAACCCTGACCAAAACAAATTATCAAACTACTATGAGGGGTTTTTGCTTACTAAAATTGATTCACAAGAGAAACTTTATACGGAAAATTATTGCGGAATTTATTTTAACGATGAATTCCATATAGTGCGCTATATTTTTATAAAAGATGTACCAGAAAAAGAAATATTATATGGCGGAGAAATTTATGTGATTGATAGAAATATTGCGATTAATTGGAATATTAATGGTGATGATTTAATTTTCAGCCAATAATTTAACGGGCGAACTCAGTTCGCCCCTACTGTTATATCAATTTAATTCACTGCAAAAAACTGAGAGTTTTTTAAGTTTTTTACGTCTAATAAACAAAGATAAAATATATGGACGGTGATTTTGTGAACTTTAACAAATCTAATATTTGGACAACAATTTCATACTTTTATCTTGTTTTTTTACTTGTGGTTATAATTATTTATAATCCTGATTTTTTGAAAATTGAAAATTGTTTGTTGTTTGTTCCGTTGTATGTTCCAATTATTATTGCCTCGCATATAAAACACAAAAAAGATGAATTTGCTGAAGGCTTTATTTGGGAAACTAAATGGTCGTTGATTATTGTCACAGTTATTGTTGCTATAGTTAAAATCATAGTAAGTTGTTTTAAATAATTTTAGGTTTTCAGGCACATTTTATTCGTGTCATTAAGTTCAAAACTTCCCAAAAATAAAGCACTTCTTCGGAAGTGCTTTTTTATCCAATCCGAAGGATTGGCATGGCATCACCCGTAAGGGTGTATGGAATCAGTCGATATGCGACTGTATGGTATCACCGCAGGTGTATTCCCTTCGGATTGATTACATACCACCTACGGTGGATTACATACATTTCTTCGAAATGATTACATTCCGACTTCGTCGGATTACATACAACGCTTCGCATTGATTTGTTACCGTGTTTATGCAATAATAAAAAGCCGTGATAATTCACGGCTTTTTATATTTGCTCATCATCTATATATTGCATAACATCTTCAACGTTGCATTTTAAAATTTTGCAAAACATTTCAATTGTATGTGTGCTGACACTTTCGTTTCGTTTCAAACGGGTTATTTGCGCGGGGCTAATATTATATTTTTTAATAAGTGTATATTGCGTAACGCCTTTTTCGCTCATTGTTTGCCATAATCTGTCATAGGAAATCATATTTAATCAATCCTCCCTATTGACATATTAACCGAATTCGGTATATAATAATATTAACCAATATCGGTTAATATAAAACAAAATCAACTATATTTCTTGAATTTTGTTGATTAATCGAATATACTTAAATTACTAAGGGGGATTATTATGGCAAACAAAGGACTTAACAACAAACAAAGACTGGAAAATCAATTTAAAAATGCAAGAGGAAATTTATTATTAGTGGTTGCGCTTACGGTAATAAATATAGTGCTTCTTGTTACTAACAGCGATTCATACTTTTTGTTTTCGGCATTTATACCCTATGCATTAGCGTCTATCGGTATGATGATTTGCGGTATGTACCCGAAGGAATTTTACGGGGAAGATTACGCCAGTTGGGAATTCTTTGGCACCCCTGTTTTTGTTGGTTTCTTGGTTGTGGCAATAATTATTGTGGCGCTTTACCTTATTAGTTGGATTTTTTCAAAAAACAACAAGGGCGGTTGGCTTATATTTGCCTTGGTTATTTTTTCGGCTGATACCTTGGGAATGTTTGTGTTTGAAGGTATTTCGTTCGAGAGTATTATTGACGTAGTTTTTCACGTGTGGGTAATAGCACTTCTTATTAACGGCATTATTGCGTGGAAAAAGCTTAAGAAAATACCCGCCGAAGAAATCGAAGAATTAGAAGCTGAAGCTGATGACGAAAATTTAGAAGATTCTGAAATTATTAGAAGAGCCGATGCTGAGGTAAAGGCAAGAATTTTGCTTGAAGATAGGGTTATGGGCCACAGGGTTGTATACCGTAGGGTAAAAAGAACTAACGAGCTTATTATTGACGGAATGATATATGACGAGATGGAAGCGTTGGTAGAAAGCGCACATTCCTTAACAGCAAATATTGACGGGCATTTAATTGAAGCAGGCTTTGATGGCAAGCTTTTCAGTTACATAAAGCTTGACGGTGAAATTGTTGCTAAAAAAGTTAGGTTGTTTTAAAAGAGGAAATTAAAATGAAAAAATTTTTCGCGGTTTTAATGGCGGTTTTGCTAACTTTTACGGTTTGCGGGTGCGACTTTTTAAAGGACGTAAGTGATATGGCGCAAAACGAGGTAGCACAGGCAAAAACCTTTGAATTTGACGGGCTTTCAATCGACCTTACCACCGACTTTATGCGAATGAACTTTGTTGACGAGGATTACGATTTTATAGTCGGCACGGGTGAGCTTACCATAATGGGTGAAAAATGGCTTAACAGCGATACCGGTCTTGAAGAATTTACAGCAAGTGAATTTGCCGAATATCACCGCTTTTTATTAGAAAAGGCCAATCCCACCGAATTAACCGATTTGCAAGGTATTCCAACCCTGCAATATGAAACAACCGGTGATGATGGCGCGGTTATAAAAGCGGCGGTTATGTATTACAAATCCACAGACGGCTTTTGGCTTGTAACCTTTGCCGGAAATTCGGACGATTTTGAAAAAGCGTATAATGATATTTGCGTTTACGCCCAAAGTGTTAATATAAAATAAATCAAAACGGTAGGAAATTTGAAAAAATATCCTACCGTTTTTAAATTATAGTTTATCGGGCAAACGCCCAATGCGTAATTCGTAATTATTGTACAAACCCTTGCCTCCATCTGATGAGGGAGGTGGATTTTTGCGAAGCAAAAAGACGAAGGGAGAGACCGAAAGCACTGTAAATAAGCACTTTCTCTCCCTCAGTCACGAGTTCCTCGTGCCAGCTCTCGCACTGCGGTGCTCGGTCCCTCTGCGGCTCTAACAGTCCACCGGACTGTTATTCACTACCGCCTCGCCCGTTTCACTAACCTCGTCAGAGGGAGCCAATGAT
>JAZKZS010000025.1:0-6370 GCA_045612765.1 Acutalibacteraceae bacterium | reverse complement strand
GACTGAGGGATTGTAAAAAATAAAAAACATGTTATTTGTTATGTTTTGTAATGATAAAACAATCCCCTCGCCACGCATACGCGCGGCCCTCTCCCCTTTACACAAGGGGCGCTTTTGACAAATCACTCTCACCGATAAACCCCCAATTTTATTGAAATGTCTATTAATATTGAACTGTGTTGGAATTTGTGGTAAAATAAGTTTAAACGATATATTCGCAAGTGTTGATACGATACAAGTAGGAGTGATTAATATGAAACATTTTTTAATTGTTGTTGATATTCAAAATGATTTTGTAAACGGTGCCTTGGGCACTAAAGAAGCACAGGGGATAATTGCCAACGCCTGTGAAAAAATTAAAAATTTTGGCGGCGAGATTTTTGTAACCTACGACACCCACTTTGAAGATTATTTAACCACTGCCGAGGGGGCAAAATTACCTGTTGAGCATTGCATTAAGGGTACTGACGGCTGGCAGTTAAACAGTGAAATTCAAATGGCGCTCAGTGGTAAAAACTATACCGCTGTTGAAAAGCTCACCTTTGGCTCTACTGAACTTCCCGAACTTATAAAAAAGGCTGCGGGGGAAGAGGATTTTGATATTACTCTTATCGGTCTTTGTACCGATATTTGCGTGGTTTCAAATGCACTTATTTTAAAGGCGGATTTTTACGATAAAAAAATTATTGTGGACCAAAACTGCTGTGCGGGTGTGACTGTTCATAGCCATAACGCCGCATTAACCACAATGCAAATGTGCCAAATTGAAGTGGTATAAAATATGAACTATAAAAAATGGTTTTTAAAAAACACCCAAAGTCTTCGGGGTAAAACGGTTGCCATCACAGGCAGTACGGGCGGTATTGGCTTGTGGCTTTGCAGGCATTTGGCGGCCTTGGGGGCTGACCTTGTTTTGCTTAACCGCAGCAAAACCAAAAGTGAAGAACAAATTGCTGAATTAAAACAGAAATTTTCAAATATTAATATTGATTTTATATCACTTGATTTGAGTGATATAAAATCGGTTAAGGCCGCTACCGAAATTTTAATAAAAAATTGTCCCGACGTTATAATACATAATGCGGGGGCATACAGCATACCACGTTATATAACCGACTGTGGTTACGATAACGTTTTTATGATTAATTTTTTATCGCCCTATTATATGACAAAAAAGCTTTTGCCTTATTTGTCGCAAAAAAACGGTCGTGTGGTGGCGGTTGGCAGTGTGGCGCATAATTATTCTAAAACCAACCCCGAAAATATTGATTTTAGGGTTGTAAAAGCCGCAAGCAAGGCTTACGGTAATGCTAAAAGATATTTAATGCTTGCTTTTTACGGTTTGTTTAAAGGTGAAAAAGGCGCAACCCTTTCGGTTACCCACCCCGGAATCACCTTTACAAACATTACTGCACATTACCCAAAGCTGATTTTCGCGGTTATAAAGCACCCAATGAAAATTATTTTTATGCCGCCTAAAAAAGCGGCGCTATGTATTTTAAAGGGTGTTTTTGAAAATACCGAATATGCCTTTTGGCATGGGCCGTGGCTTTTCGACGTGTGGGGACTTCCTAAAAAGAAAAGGCTTAAAACCTTTAAAATTAGCGAGGCTGAAAAGGTTTTTGAAACGGCTGAAAAATGTTATAACGAACTATTGAAACTATAAGGAAATTATTAAGATTATGGAAAAAACGTTAAAAAACATAAAATTGTTTCTTTTTGATATGGATGGCACGCTTTATCTTGGTAACACGCTGTATGATTTTACCGTTGAGCTTTTAAACACTATTAAGCAAAACGGGGGAAGATATATGTTTATGACAAACAATTCCTCTAAAAGTGTTGCGGCTTATATTGAAAAGCTTGACAAATTAGGCATTAAAGCCACCAAGGATGAATTTATAACCTCATCACAGGCCACCGCTTTTTATCTTAAAAAATACCATAAAAATGCCACACTTTATGTTTGTGGTACACAGTCGTTAAAGGACGAGCTTATTGGTAAAGGCTTTAATATTACTGAAAATTTGGAAGAGGTAGGATGTATTGTAATGGGATTTGATACCGAGCTTACCTTTAAAAAGCTTCACGACGTGTCATATATGCTTTGTACAAGGGAATTGCCGTATATTGCAACCAACCCCGACTATGTTTGCCCTACTGAATTTGGCTCGGTGCCCGACTGTGGCAGTGTATGTGATATGATTTTTAACGCTACCGGTAAACGTCCCGTTGTTATTGGCAAGCCCGAAGCCTTAATGCCACAGCTTGCAATGGAAATGACCGGTATAAGCAAGGAAGAAACCGCCGTTATTGGTGACAGGATTTATACCGATATAAAAAGCGGTATAAATGCAGGCGCTTTAACAATTTTGGTTATGAGCGGTGAAACCACCTACGAGGTGTTGCAAAAATCAACCGATAAACCTGATGTTGTGCTGGAAAATGCAGGGCTTATGATACCAATGCTTAAGCTTTAATTTTGTTATCACGCAAGTGGGGTAGGTTGAATTTGTTTTAAAAATGTGTTAGTATTAATTAAATGAAGGGAAATGGTATTATGGTAAAGCATATTATTTTGTGGAAATTAAAGGATGAATTTAACACAAACGAGGTTAAAAGTAATATTAAAGAAAAGCTTGAAGGATTAATGGGTCAAATTGACGGACTTTTGGAAATTAAGGTGCAAATTGAAAAGCTTGAAACTTCAAACGTTGATGTTATGCTTTATTCGGAATTTGTAAACGAAACCGCACTTAAGGGCTATGCTACCCACGAAAAACACGTTTTTGTGGCAGATAATTTTGTGCGCCCCTTTACCGAAGCCCGTTCTTGCATGGATTTTGAAATTTAAGGAGAAATTATGTTTAGCGTTATTTTTGATATGGACGGCACCTTGACTGATACCCAAACCGTGTGTGTTCGCGCGTGGGATTATGCGGGCGAATTACAGGGCTTTAAAAATGCAGGCGAAAGCATCAGACACGTTTTGGGCATGAATAAGGATGGTTGGGAAGCTTACCTTGCCGCCCATTATGAAGGTATTGACCTTTTGGCTTTTGACAAGGCAATGCGCCAATATATAATCGACAGCGGTGTACCCGACCTAAAAAAAGGCGCCGTTGAGTTGTTGGAATTTTTAAAGCAAAACGGCGTTAGAATGGCGGTTGCGTCAGGCTCGGCAATGTATGAAATTGAATGGAAATTGTCTGAAACGGGTATTATCGATTATTTCATAGCCTTTGCCGGTGGTGACGAGGTAGAGCGCTGCAAACCCGCACCAGATGTATTTTTACTTGCGGCAAAACGTTTGGGCGTAAAACCCGAAGAATGTATTGTTTTTGAGGATGCTTCCTTTGGTATTATGGCGGGCAGTGCGGCAGGTATGAAATGCTTTGGCGTTGCTGACGTCGCACCCTTTACTGAAGACGCCGAAGCACTTATGTTCAAAAAGCTTAACTCTTTGGATGAGGCTATCCCAATATTGAAAGAATATTTATAAGGAAAAAATAATGAAATTTATTGTTAAAAGCTTTGATGAGCTTTCAAACCGACAGGTTTACGAAATTTTAAAAGCGCGCGCCAAGGTTTTTATGTTTGAACAAAAAATATGGTATCTTGATATGGATAACATTGACTATACAGCTTACCATTTGTTTTTAGAAGAAAATGGTGAGGTTTTGGCATATCTTCGTGCCTTTAACGGTGAACATGATGGCAAAATACATTTTGGCAGAGTGCTATCGGTCGAGCATAATAAAGGGCTTGGCACTATACTTATGAATAACGCCTTTGAATATTTTTTAAAAAAAGGCATTAAAAGCATTGTATTAAATTCGCAAATGACAGCGGTTAAATTTTATAAAAAATTAGGTTTTACACTTGTAGGCAGTGAATTTATCGAGGCGGGAATACCCCACACAAAAATGGTTAAGGCTTTATGAAAAATAAAATTTTAATTGTTGACGGGCATAATTTGCTGTTTCAAATGTTTTTTGGTATGCCTGCAAGAATTATTAACAAGGACGGCAAGGCAATTCAGGGCACACTTGGTTTTGTAGGCGCCCTTTTAAAAATTATAAAAATGGTAAAGCCTTCACACGTGGTGGTTTTATTTGACGGCGAAAGGCATAACCCCCGCACCGATTTAGACCAAAATTATAAAGCAAACCGTGTGGATTACGACAATGTACCTGAAGAAGATAACCCCTTTACACAGCTTCGCGACGTTTACAATGCGCTTGATTTTTTAGGGTTAAAGCATACTGAAACCACTGTTTGTGAAACCGACGACGTGATAGCGGCTTATGCTTTGAAATATGGTATTGATAATGAAATAGTAATTTCATCCTTCGATAGTGATTTTTTTCAGCTTATAACCGAAAAGGTTAAGGTACTACGTTATCGCGGGGATAATACTATAGTTTTTGATTGTAATACCTTTAAAGCAAAATTTGGTATTTTACCCCAATTTTATGCTGATTATAAATCACTAACGGGTGACACGGCGGATAATATTAAGGGGGCTGATAAAATTGGCCCTAAAACTGCCGCCTTGCTTGTAAACGAATTTGGCAGTTTAGAAAACATAATTTTAAATTTCGAAAAAATTGCAAAACCGTCGGTTAAAAAATCTATAATAGAAAATAGCGAAAGGCTAAGGCTTAACTATAAGCTTATAAAGCTTTGCGACTGTGCCGAATTACCCTTTTTGCTTAATGAAATTGAATATAGCTATAACGGTATTACCACAACCGAGGTACTCGTTGGTATAGGGCTTAAATAATAAGTATAACCCACCCACCTTTGAGAAAAAATAGTTCTTAAAGGCGGGTGTTTTTTATGAAATCTATTTGGAATGAAAGTCTTGATTTTCCAAAATTCAAGGCTTTAAAGGGTGATATCAGCACCGATGTTGTTATAATAGGCGGTGGAATATGTGGATTCTTAACAGCTTATTTTTTAAAGAATAGCGGGGTCGACTGTGTTGTGCTTGAAGCTAATAGAATCGCTAATGGTACAACAATGAATACTACCGCAAAAATAACCTCGCAGCACGGGCTTATCTTTGCAGATATGGTAAAACGCTTTGGGCACGAGAATAGTTTAATGTACTTAAGGGCTAATGAAAATGCTATAAAAAAGTACAAGGAATTAAGTGAAAAATACCCTTGCGATTTTGAAGTTAAGCCGTCGTTTGTTTATTCGGTAAGTGACAGGGCGAAGATAGAAAGAGAAGTATCTGCGCTGAATGGAATCGGTTTTAAAAGTCAATTTAAAGAAAATTTACCATTACCTATTGAAACGAAAGGTGCGGTAGAGTTTAAAAACCAAGCACAGTTTAACCCAATAAGGTTTTTAAACGGAATTGCTAAACAACTTGATATTTATGAAAATAGCCGTGTTTTAAAAATTCAAAATAACACTGCAATTTGTAAAAATGGTGGTGTAAAGGCGAAAAAAATAATTGTTACAACCCATTTTCCGTTTATTGATAGGTTTGGATTATATTTTTTAAAAATGTACCAAAGCCGTTCTTACGTTTTGGCACTTAGTAATGCGCCCGATTTTAAGGGAATGTATGTTGATGAAAACGACAAGGGGTTATCCTTTCGTAATTATGGTAAAATGTTGCTATTGGGTGGCTTGGGTCATCGCACGGGAAAGGGTGAATGTGGGTTTAATGAACTGCAAAAAGTAGCGTTGGAAAAGTTCCCAACAAGTCAAATAAAATATCGCTTTGCGGCGCAAGACTGCAAAACACTTGATGATATACCATATATCGGTTACTATTCGAATTTTAAGGATAATTTATTAGTTGCAACAGGGTTTAACAAATGGGGAATGACATCGTCAATGGTGGCCGCACAAATACTTTGTGATATTGTTTTAGGACATGAAAACGAGTATGCCCATATTTTTTCACCGTCACGGTCAATATTAAGAAAACAACTTTTAATAAACGGTGCCGAAGCGGTAAGCGGATTGATTGGTTTTTCTAAAAAACGATGTACTCACCTTGGTTGTAAGCTTAAATGGAATAATCAAGAAAAATCTTGGGACTGCAGTTGTCACGGCTCACGCTTTAATGAAAATGGCGAAATTTTAGATGGACCGGCGAACAAGGAAGAGTAGTATAAATTGGGGTTTATCGGTGAGAGTGATTTGTCAAAAGCGCCCCTTGTGTAAAGGGGAGAAGGCCGCGCGTATGCGTGGCGAGGGGATTGTTTTATCATTACAAAACATAACAAATAACATGTTTTTTATTTTTTACAATCCCTCAGTCTTTTTGCTTTGCAAAAATCCAGCTCCCTTTACACAAGGGAGCCTTTTGTTTTTACAATTCCGTCCGCCCGATAAACTATAATTT